>CAMFLN010000098.1 GCA_945957305.1 uncultured Planctomycetaceae bacterium
TTCCTGGCTCACTGCTGGCGAGCGTGTACAGCTTGCCATGCATGATGATGGGGGTGCTGCGCGTGCGCAGATCCGCGTTTTTCCACAGCAGGTTCTTGCCGCTCTTGGCATCCCACGAATCGGGCAGCCCGGTCTCGCGCGAGATGCCGTTTTGCTCAGGTCCGCGCCACGTGGGCCAATCGAGCGGATCGATCTTCTTTGTCGTGGCGGGCTTGGCCGGTTCGCTCTTGGCAACGGCCGCCACGGTTTTGGCCTTGGATTGTGCGGGCGCCGCAGCAGGCGCTTTCGCCGCAGGTTTTTGAGCGTAGACGACGCCGGCACTGGCGAGCATCACGGCGCTACTTAGAGTCAACAGTCTCGCGAAGACGCTTGATCGCATGGGAGGGCTCACAGAGGCCGGCATCGGGTAAGGCGGGGCGCCACACGAGTCAGGACATCGCACTCGGGGGTGATCGCAGAGATCTGCCATCTGCCAAAGGATGTTAACTGGGGGGATCGCGGGCACTTTAAGGATAAGGGACCGCCAAATCAGGGGCAAGCGGCCCTTTGCCGCCGCAAATCTGCCCCAAGTCTTGCCACGGCATTTGTTAAGAACGATGAAGCGCCATCAAGTTCCCCGCTTCTGTGCCTCACGAGCACCGGCGCACAGGAGCAAGCCGCCTACGGCTCGGCGGTCTCGATCGGCGTCGCGCCGGGCGGCGGCGTGCCGCCACCGCTGCGAATGTACCGCGCGCGGCTTTGTGCGTACTCCTCGGGAGTAGGGTCCTCCTCGATCGTCACGCCGCCGGCGACCGCGGCCTGAAACATGCGTTCCAAATAATTGCGGCACCAACCGCAGCCCGTGCCGGCTCCGAAACATTCACTCAGCTGCCCTGCGCGGCGCGGCTTCTCGACGCGCAGGAAATTCACCAGCTTGCGCTTGGTGACGTGAAAGCACAGGCAGACTTCATCATCCAGGTTCATGGAAACTCTGCACTCACTCGGTACCGGTTGCCAATCGCAGCGCGATACGGCAGGCGTGGTGAAAGACGTCTAGATTGAGCTGCTCGGTAATCATATGCGGATTCATTTGACCGCATCCGAGCGTGACCGTGGGTATGCCGCGGGCCGAGAGCCAATTGGCGTCGAGCCCGCCGTTGGAAACAAAATGAAAAGGCTCGCCGCCGGTCGCCCGCACCGCGGCCTCGGCAGCGCGAATCGCCGGCTCGTCCTCCGCGAGCTTGAACGACTCGTAGTCGAGCCGGCTTTCGGTTACCGCTTTACCACAAATGCCGGTGATGCTGCGGACTTCGCCCGCCGCGGTCTCGAACGCCTTGATGATGGCATCGCGAATCACTTGGCGAAACTTCGGGTCGTGGCTGCGCGCTTCGGCTTTGAGCTCCACCCGATCGGTAACGACATTCGTGGCGGCTCCGCCAGCGATGACACCGATAGTGCTGGTGCCGCGTTGTTCGCCTTTACGCACATCGCCGAGCCAACCGTTGCGTTGCAACTCGGCAATGGCAAGGCCGGCAATGGCGATTGCGCTCACGCCCTGTTCCGGTGCTCCGCCAGCATGGCTGGCCAAGCCGGTCACGACGATTTGCAGTCGATAGGCTCCCGTGGCGCCGATGGTCAGTTTCTCGGCCGATCCGCCGTCCCAATTGAAAGCCAGCTTCGGCTGGCCCAACAGCGCCAGGTTGGCATGTCGCGCGCCAAAGAGGCCGATCTCTTCTTGCACGGGCCACAGGAACACCAGCGGCGGATGAGGCAGCTTGCGCCGCAGGATTTCACACGCGGCGGTGAGCGTTACGGCGCAACCGGCGCGATCATCGGCGCCCAGCCCCGTCGGAACAGCGGAACGCACGGTCTTGCCTTTCACCGTTGGCTTCGACCCCACACACAACGGAACGGTATCCATGTGTGCCATCAACAGGCGGCGCGGCCCGCGGATGGTTCCCGGCAATCGCAGAACCAGGTTACCCACCTGACCATCTAGCGGCGTATGGCGATGGGCCTGGTCGGTGCGAATCGCCGCAGCGGGCGCGCCGGCTTTGCGCAACTGGTCGATGATAAAGTCGCAAACCTGCTTCTCTTCGCCGCTGCGTCCGGGAATCGCCATCAGCGCGAGCACCAGTTTTTGCGCCGCACGCAAATCGGGCTCCGGCGCGGCGTCGGCCGTGACCACGGGCTTGGCTCGGCGAATCATTTTTGATTTTGAACGAGTGGTGCTCATCGTGCAGCGAACTCCGAAAGAGGCGATACATCGCGGGTCGATTTGTGCTTATCAGGCTTCTGATGCACCCCTTATCCTAGCCATTGTCAGGTTTTGTTGTTAGCATGCCCCCTCCGCGAGAAAACTCTCTAATCATCGTGCGAAAACAGATGCGATTCTTTCTGGCCGGGATCATGCAAGGGTCGCACCTGGGCCCCGTGCTGCACAACCAGGAATACCGTCAGCGGATCAAGCAGTTGGTCGTCGACCATGTTCCCGGCGCCTCGGTCTATGATCCCTTGGCCGATCACGGCAATTCGATCGAGTACGACGACCAGCGCGGCCGCGAAGTCTTTCTCTATCACAATCAATTGTCGGCCGAGGTCGATGTGCTCCTGGCCTTCGTGCCCGAGGCTTCGATGGGCACGGCCATCGAGATGTGGCAGGCCTATCGCCATGGGCGGATCGTGATCGCGATCAGTCCGCTCGTTTTGAACTGGACTGTGCGGTTTCTCAGCCACTTGATCTATCCCACCGTCGAGGAATTCGAGTCGGCGGTCGTCACCGGCACGCTGGCGCGCCGCTTGAACGAGATCGGTAACAGCGCCAGCTCCTGTTGCGCCGCGGGCGAAGTCTAGAATCGAACCTGCAGCGGTTGTAGGAGTTGTCCCGATTATGCGCGGACGGGAATTCGGCAGGCAGCTCGCCCGATACGGCGTATTTGCCGCCACTCGGTGAGGGACCTATATACCTTACGAGCGAGCATTTCAATTTTCACGCAGCTGTTGTGCCGTCGTTGGCGTCATGCGCCGCGATAAGGCGGCGGCGTGCAAGGCCCCATATTCCCAAAAAGCGAGGTGAGCCATGTCGAGTCCTTTTTTGAACGGCCCCGTCAGCGGCCTGCGCCATGAACTCGAGGCGTTGCGCCGTGAATGGTATTGGTTTTTGCTGCTGGGGATCCTGCTGATCATCGGCGGCACGTTGGCCATTGGTTACTCGGTCTTGGCCACCCTGACGGCCGTCACGTTCTTCGGCATTCTCCTGGTAGTCGGCGGCTTCGCGCAAATTGTCAGCTCGTTCTGGGCCGGCAAGTGGAGCGGTTTCCTGCTCTCCTTGATGGCCGGCATTTTGTACGTCGTGATCGGCGGCATGATGGTCGCGCGGCCGTTTCTCGGCGCCGAAGCCCTTACGTTGCTGGTCGGTTCGTTCTTTCTCGTGGGCGGCATCTTCCGCGTCGTGGCTGCCATGACGCTTCGTCTACACCACTGGGGCTGGATCCTGTTGAATGGTGTGGTCACCGCACTGTTGGGCTTGCTGGTGCTGGCTGAATGGCCGAATTCCGGTCTGTTCGTCATCGGCCTGTTCCTCGGCATCGACATGCTGTTCAACGGCTGGACCTGGGTCATGCTCAGCCTGGGATTGCGCAGTCTGCCTACGGAATAGGCGTAAGCACTCTGGCAAATCGTCGAGATCAGATTGGGCTGTCGGCACCGCCGGGCTTCATTCGCTCTGAGCGAATTTGTTGGCAGGGCGCCCTCCCCCCGATCTAGAATCGAACCGGCTTTGCTGGAGAATGCGCCATGCAGTTCGTGCTCTTCACCGATAACCTGGCTGACTTGTCCATCGTCGAGGCCGTGGCTGCCGCCAAGCGCGCCGGCTTCGACGGGCTCGATCTGACACTTCGTCCGGGCGGGCATGTGTTGCCGGAAAATGCCGAGATGGGACTGGCAGCGGCGCAGAACACGGCGCAGCGCGGCGGCTTGTCGATTCCCATGATCTCGACCGGCATCACTGACGCCGATAGTCCGCACGCCGAAGCCATCTTCGCCGCCGCGGCACATTACGGGGCACGGCATGTGAAGCTCGGCTACTGGGCGTATCAACCATTCGGCACGCTCGCACGCGAAGTGAAGAGCGCGCAAGAGAAGCTCGCGCGCGTGATTGCGCTGGCCAAGAAGTATCACGTCCTGCCGTGCGTGCACTGCCACTCAGGACGCCTGGTCGCCTCGGGCGGCGCGCTCACCTATTTGCTGCTGAAGGATTTTCGCCCCGAGGAAGTCGGCGCTTACGTCGATCCTATGCACATGACCATCGAAGGGGGACGCTCCGGCTGGGAACTGGGGCTGGATTTGTTGGCGCCGTGGATCGCGCTCGTGGGCGTCAAGAATTTTCGCTGGGTGCCGGCCGAACGTGACAAGCTGGGGCAGCAACGCTATCGCTGGGAATACGTTCCCCTAGCAGATGGTCAGGCGCCCCTGCCTGAATTTGTGAGCTATCTAAAGCAACTGCACTATGACGGGATCGTTTCGCTGCACAGCGAATACAAGGGCGAAACGAGCTTTCGCCGGCTCAGCACGCCCCAACTCGTCGACCAGTCGGCCGTCGACTTGCGTTTTTTGCGCAGTCTGTTCGCCAGCGATTTCCAGCCAAATTAGGGGTCGCGTCCTGACAGAATGCTTGTGCCCCGCGGAGCTTTTGACCACACTGGAATTCCAGGAACAGGAAGAACAAGTGGGGCGATACGGAGTGACAGGATCACTCCGATCGCACGGGGGCCTTGCCGCGGACTTTGCACGTGTCAAACCCCCTTTGGAATAGCATCCGGCGCCGCACGCTCTCGTTCGATTCTCTGGAATCACGTGATCTGCTTAGCGTGACCTCCGTTTCGCCGGTCGGAGATGCCAATGGCGACGGCATCATCAATGGCCAGGACATCGCCCTGGTCGCTTCGAATTGGTTGGCGCATGGCAGCCAGCCGTTGGCGGGCGATGTCAACTTCGACGGGATCGTCAACGGGCAGGATATGGCCCAGGTCGCTTCGCAGTGGGGACGGTCCCGCGGTAGCATGGCGCTGGGGACCTTCACGCCGCCGAATGTGGCCGAAGGTGTCCCGCTGACCAACTACACGGTCTCGCATTTTCTCGACAGCAATCCCTCGGCCCGCGCCAGCGATTACACCGCGCAGGTGATGCTCGGGGACGGTACGACGGTCAACTTGTCGAGCACAGCATCGGCGAACGGCCGCATCGTCGCCGGTCCCAGCGGTGGCTTCGACGTGCAGATCTCGCACTCCTACACACGTTATCTGTCCCAAGGCAAGTTCAGTGTGATGGTGAACGGGCCACAAGGCCAGGCGACGCAAATTGTGACCGACACGTTTTCCGTCAGCGACGCACCGCTTGCTGCTGGCGCATTGACTCCGCCCGACGCGACGCAATTCAAACCGATCAAGAACGCAGTCGTCTTTCATTTCACGGACGCCAATCCCTTCTCCGTCGCCAGCGACTTTACGGCCAACATTACGTTGGGGGACGGGCATTTTGTCAAAGTGAGTGGAGTTTTGAATTCGAACGGGCGAATCGTCGCGAGCCCTGGCGGCGGTTTCGACGTGCAACTCAGTTACACGTACACGACGCCGCTCGACAATCAAACGTTCTCAGTCGAGGTCAGCGACAGCGGGGGGCAGAAGACCAGCGCCACTACGAACTCGTTCTCGGTCGTGCCGTCGACATTGATCGCCGGCGGATTGACGCCGCCGACGGCAATTGTGGGGACGCCGGTTACGGACCTCACCGTGTTTCATTTCACGGATGTCGATCCCCAGGCCACGGCCAGCGATTTCACGGCGCAGGTCGTTCTCGGCGACGGCAATACGGTGAACCTGACAGGCACTCCCAGTGCCTTCGGTCGAGTCGTGGCCAATTCCAACGGCGGCTTCGATGTGCGACTCACCTACAGGTACACGACTGTCGTACAGAATCAGACGTTTGCCGTGTCTGTCGGCGACGGTCATGGCAATGCGACCGGCGCGAGCACGAACCGCTTCTCGGTTGCGACGACAGCCACTCAGTATTCGCCGCAAATCCATCTCGACGCGACGGACACCGCGAGCGTGTCGACCACCGCGGGAGGAGCGCTGTTCAATGCGGCACAAAATCAGTATCTGACGCAACCCGACAATGTGATCCTCGACAGTGTTTTCAACAACGCCCGACAACTGACGATTCAATTCCAAGCTCGCCAGACAACTCTGGCAACCAATCGCAGCTTTTTGACAAAGTGGACCTACGGGGGCAATGGAACGATCGCGATTGCCACCGGGCAGCACTATCAGGAAGAGGGCGAAATCGCGGTGTGGTTTGCCGGCTTCAACGGCGATCCCGCGGCCATCGTTCAAACAGTGGGCGCCAACCTGCAGGCGAGCGTCACCTATGACATCGCCGTGGTGTACAACGCGGGACAAGTGCAGGTCTTCGTCAACGGCCAGCCGCAGCACGTCGTCGTCAATTTCGGCACAGTTCCCACTTCACTGGCCGCGTCAACAGGCATTCCCCTGGAGCTTGGCCGTTGGAATGGTATGTCCGGTGGGAATTATTTCGACGGCGCCATTCAGAACTTGAACATCTGGACATCAACCAGAACACAGGCACAGATCCAGTCGTTGCAAGGTGACACGCTCACCTACGCGCAAATGAACGCGCAGCAAAAACTGGGGCTGGCCCAGTCTTTTACGGTGACCCAGGACGGCACGCCGGTGACGGACGCCGTCTACGGCTATCAGTTGCTCAATCCCACCGGCATCATGCGACAGCAGATCGTGAACTCGTGGACGGGCAGCGGTTCGTTACCGACCGTGTTCACGCCCAGCCCCGCGGGGCAAGCACCTGATTACCTGCGCAGCGTTTCGACCATGAACTCGCAATCGGCGCTGCGGTTTAATGGCCTGAACAACGCGCTCAAATATGCGTCGACGCAATTGCCCAATGAAACCAGCGGCGACGTGTTCATCGTGGCGCAATTCACCGGCGGAGGAGACAATTTCGAGGGGGACACACTCTTCTCTTCCTCGTCGGACACCACCGCGGTCGATTACGTGTTCTTTGCCTCTTATAATCCGACGACGAATGTCATTCCCCCGAGCGAGGGTGGCGGCACACCACTGCTGCGGTTTCGCTTTCGCGATGACACGTTTCAAACCGACATCCGCGGCAGCCAGCTGCAGCTGCAGCCGGGCGTGACGTATGTCATGCACTTCTGGGGCATGGGAACCGGCCATGGATACGGCATGACCATCAATGGGCTCGATGTGTCACCGTTCTACACCACGGCGAATGCGGTGGATTACGCCGCGTCGGCCGGCAGTTGGTTTGGCGATTCGTCGAACCGCACGAATTTGACCATTGGCGATTTCGAACGGGCCGATGGACCGCAGGGGTTTGCCGCGGCTTTGATTTCGCAGATCGATGTGTACGCCGGCACTCCGGCTCAGCCCGTGTTGCCGCTGAGCGTGTCGCAGCAGATTATCGATTCCTTGATGGCGAAGTACGGCGCCACGCGCTTAGGAACTGACGAGTAGCGCCCAAGCAGCGCCCCATGCAGCCGACGAGCTGCAGGTCTCTACAGATAGCGCTCTAGAACCCGCCGGCTGGCCGAGTCGAGCTTGCGAGTATCAGGCACGATGTAACGCATGCCGGCCGAATCGAGCAGTATGGCGCCGCGGGGCCCCACGTGGCGCACGTCATCTTCGCTTTTCAGCAAGAATTCCGTGACGCCGCGGTCGGTTTCAACTTCCCACTGCGAGGGATCGGTGTTGGACGAGACACTGATGATTCGCTGGATCACCGGCATAAACTCGCGTCGTCGCAACTCTTCTTCCAGCAACTTGCGCAGTTCGGCCGGTGTCGCGGTCAGTTCCTCGATCCATAGGACTTCGACCCCTTCGGTGTTACAGACCGAGACCGAGCCGCTAGGATCGGACAACGGAAATGCACGGATCGGTTCGACCCCTACGTGCCGGCGGCCGTTGGCTTCGGTCAGAATCAATCGCCCGAAGGAATCGTATTGCAAGGTAATGCCGTCCGTCGACGGCGAATGCTTGCTGTCCGCTTTGTGAGAGTGCATAGCGTCCAATTTACTCGAGTGTCTCGTGAGCGAGTGCCACTTGAGCCTGGTGCAAGCGCGAGTACATGCCGGGTGTGCGGACCAGATCCTGGTGCTGGCCCGTTTCCACCACGCGACCGCGATCGAGAACAATCAGCCGGTCCGCCTTGCGCAGCGTGCTGAGTCGGTGTGCGATCGCGATCGTGGTGCGGCCCTGCACGAGGTTGTCCAGGGCCTTCTGGATTTCCTTCTCGGTC
>CAMFLN010000099.1 GCA_945957305.1 uncultured Planctomycetaceae bacterium
CATGACCAGATCGATCAGCACTCGCCCGCTGCGCAACCGGTGCAATTGCGGTCTCGTGCCGCGGCGCTGCAGAATCCGGTGCAGCAAGAAGCCGTAATGGGCCGTACTGGGCAGGAAGCCATGCGACCAACCCCGGAAAATCCCGGGGGCCTGCGGATAATACTTCTCAAACAGCGGCCGTAGTTGCGCGTACACACGATCCAATCCGCGATCTAGTCCCGTGCCGCCCCGATGAAACGTCGGAGCGCGATGTTGCCAGCGGGGGCAGCACTTCAACTTTCGCGACGTCCATGTAGACGACCCACGTCACGACGAGAGCGGAGGGAGCAGCGGGATTCGCCTGGCCGAAGAATTTGCTCGCCAGCTTTCCGCTGACGCGCACGCAAGCGCCGGGTTCGATCTGCTGCAGTCGGTCATCGGCCTGGAACAGGGCGCAGCGCTGACCGTCGCCGATACCGTCGAGGTAGTAGCGGTAGTGGAATTTGGGATGCACGCGCAGCGTCCCTTCCAGCACGTCTGGCGCCGGCGGCGCGGCCCGCTGGGCGTAGGCCGGCGCGGCCGAGGACAGCATGGCGATTGCAATGACTACGAAGACCAGAATTCGCATTGGCGAACCCCGCGGAATCGATCCAACAGGGACACCATGTCAGTGTAGCAGGGCTGCCGACGAAAGAATCGCTTCCGAACGGCTATTGGATCGTCGATATCGTCGAGCGGCAAGCGCCAATTCCGCCCTGGGAGGAACGAAACTGACCCCGCGTGTGCATTAGGGAAACCGGACTCATCTAGGCTGCGCGACGGCGATAAGCTAAGGCTGCGAGCGACGCCAGGCCGCCAGCGCAAAGCAACAGCGCACTGGGCTCGGGAACGGGTTGATAGAAGTAAGTTACCGTTGCCGAGATGCGGGCTTCCGTGTCTTGGCTGGCGCTGGTGTTACCGCCCGTATTGCTCAGCAGTGTTGAGGTGAACGTCGAAGCATAGAGACTACCGAGTCCGCCATTGGAAAAGTCGGCCAGAATCGTGGGGTTGCTGGTCGTTTCGCTGTGCAAAATGGTGCGCGAAAAAGATGGCGACAACAGGGTATCGCCAGCGTTGATGCTGTAAGCCCAAGGCGCAGCTGGAACCAGCGCGTCAATTTGCGGTGCCCCGGGTAGCAACGAGTTGGCGTCTTGCAGCGTGACCAGAACTTCCGTACGGACCGATCCGCTCGAAGGACTGTCGCTGCTGTTGACCACTTCGATCGCGGTATTGAGGTCCACGGTGACGTCGAAGCGAACTCCGGTGAGAGTGCCCAGGTTGGTATCGAAGTCAAAAAACTGCAACTGGGTCACGAAATCTGTCCCGTTGAAGGCACTGGGGAAGATCTGGGAGAAAGGACCAACGGTGGCCGATTGCGCGGGAGAGGCCACGAGGCAAGCAAACGTTACCAATCCGCCCACGCTGAACCGAGATAGGCCCTTGATGGTGCTAGTTAGCTTTGTCGAGATCGTCATAAGCTACTCCCCTTTGATGGACGATACGAGAATTCGTGGTGCCTGCAAACATTTCAGAATATTAATAATTTAAATATGCCTGAAATCAACTGGCATTTCCCTTCAAACAGCAAGAAATCCTCTCTCAAGGGCGTTGCTCCCTGTATCTGCCGAATTCCCGCCGTGATGCCGGGGGCCATACCCCAGGCCGTTTTTTGGGGCGACTTAGAGCGCCACGACGCCGGACCGGCAGTTGCCGGCCAACCATCTTGTCTGAATACGGCCCGGAGGGGGATTCGCAGCGGGCCACTATGAAGGATGCAAACTGGCCTGCCGGGCGAGTTCGAACGATACCGAGAACCAATTTCGGCGCTAGACTGCCACCACAAATCGTGGCGAGCTTGCTTGACCTTTATCGAGGAAATCGCGATCCTCGGCGAAAGAGCGCCCCCAGCCAGGCCGGGCACGTTTTGCGTTCACTCATGCGCCACCAGATTAGGAGATGACGATGACTCACTCCCGCAACGTGGTCTGCAGTCTGGTTGTGACCTGGCTGGCGATTGCAATTTCTCCGGTTCAGGCCGCGCCCACGATTCACTGGGATAATGGATCCGGACAAAGCATCGCGAGCGTGCTCAATTCTGGCGGCTCGTTCGTAACGACGTTTCGCACGACTAACGATGTCACCGTCAGGGAGTTCAGCGGCAGTACCTCGGGACCGTTCGTTGACAACTTTGGTGGATCCACGCCTGGCAACAACCCCCAGTATCTCACCACGTTTGTCGGTTCGACGAGTAACGGAACTGGCGATGGAACCGCGGGCCATGTGTCGGCCCTGAACATGACGGGCACTTCCACAGGCTCGCTACAGTTCGACTTTGCACAACCGCTCACCGCGATCGACCGTCTGCTGTTCATCGACGTCGACTTCACTGAACAGTATCGAATTGAAGCGTTTTCTCTCCAAGGCGCGAGCTATGTGCCGCTGAGTTTGCTCGGCTGGACCTATCAGATCTTTTCGGGACAAACCGGCGTAACTCCCGATTCACGCTGGCCCACATGGGACCCTGCCAGCGGTTTACTGACGGCCAATTCGATCTCGGGCTTGAACGAAGAGTTGAGCGTGCTTATTCCCGATCAGCCGTTGAGCCGCTTAATCATCTCGAAGACGACAGGCGCAGGGGCTTCAACAGGCTTTCAAGTGATCGAGTTGCCGACTCTCCCGGCGGATGTGAATCATGACGGCATCGTAAACGGCCAGGACATCGCGCTGGTGGCAAGTAATTGGCTCGCCACCGGCGCCGGAGCCACCGGCGATGTCAACAACGACGGTATCGTCAACGGCCAGGACATTGCCCTGATTGCCTCGAATTGGTTGGCGACCTCCGGCGGTGGCAGTGCCGAGGCGGCCGCCGTGCCCGAGCCAGCCACGTTGGGCTTGTTAGTTTTGGGGGCCGTCGCTGCCCTCTGTCACAGGGGCCGACCAATGCGCCGCGAGTAGAGCATGCCCGCCATCGGGCATTCGCGAAATAGCGCCGGCGTCGCCAGCAGGCATGCTGCCGGGAACGCAAAAATCCCCTGAGTTTCCGCCTCGAACACCGCAAAAGCGGTCGGTGTACTAGAGCCCGACACACGGGCGGCGATGGGATTCGCTTGCAACCGCGGCCGAAGGGCCACGGGAATATAAAAAGCTCCCCGAGCTGGGCTGGACAGGCGAAATACCCCCACGGGGAGTCGAACCCCGGTTTTCGGGCTGAGAACCCGACGTCCTAGGCCTCTAGACGATGGGGGCGGATATTGCCGTACTGCGGACCGCGCACAAGCTAATCCAAGCCTCGCGCAAAAGCTTTCCGCCTCACGACAATTAAATGTCGCCGCATTTCTAAATGTCGCTGCATTTCTTCGTAGCCGCGCCGACCCTATGGTCTCGGCGTGGTTGCGAGAAGCTAGTTTCGTACCTCGTTTGCCTGCGGCTGTCAACCGCCTCGGCGTGGCATTGCGGCCGTTTTGCCCTGCTTGAGCGGGGCTGGAGGGTGGGCCGAGCTTACCAGTCCCGCGATGCACATCATGCTGAATGGAGTGACCGGAGAAGCTGTCAGCACTGGGCGGCTGGCGCAGCGCTGTTAGCGGTGTCGTCCCGCGTCATGCGAAAGCACGTGAGCTCTGGGCGAGCGTTGAAGCGGACACGCAACAGATGTCCCAGTCCGCGATTGATGTACATGTTTCGCCCACCACCCAGTTCGAATGCGCCTGCGGTGTAGCGACGGTTCCGAACAGGGAGCATCGGCGGCGGTAAAAACGGTGGCTTGCATTGCCCGCCGTGAGTATGCCCTGAGAGGATCCAACCTTGATAATCCGCAAAGCCTGGCAAATCGGCGCCATCCGGATTGTGGCACAGCACCAGGTGAGCGGAGTCCTGGTCGAGTTGGGCGAGTACCTGCTCAGGCTTGCAATCCTTGGCCCACAGGTCTCCGAGGCCAGCAATGTTCAGCCCACCGAACGACCTAGCAGAATTGCGCAACACCTGGATGCCCAGGTCAGTGAGACGGGCGCGGACGAGGTTGGCAATTTCGAATTGCGACCAACCTAGTCCATGGTCATGGTTTCCCAGCACGGCCGCACAGCCCAAGGGACCAGGCCTCAAATGCTCCAAGACGCGTGCTGATTCATCGACATGCTGAGCAAAGCGGTGCGTGATAAAGTCGCCAGTGAGCACGGTCAGCGCCGGCTTGAGCTTCGCGGCCCGTTGCAGCGCGGCGATCAAGTAATCGCTATCAACGCCCGGGCCGACATGCAAGTCGCTGATCTGCAACAGCCGACGGCCTGCCAATTCTGAGGGTAAATTGACAATCGGCAAGTCGCAATGGACGACTTCGACCCAGTGCGGCTCGATGCGCCAGGCATAGATTCCCACCGCGCCGGCGGTCCCCAGCGCCGCGGCACTGGCCGTCAGGAATTTCCGCCGCGTCACAAGCGAACGCCAGGGCTTCATATCGCGCAGCTCTATTTTCCATGCCCCGCTGATGAAAGTCGGCGTATCCTGCGCAACGGCACCGCCGGGTAACGGCGCATTGCGACCCGATCGGCAGTGCCGAGCATCAGGTCACTGTCCTATACGCCGAGCGGAGTAGAAAAGTTGGTCAGATCCCGGCGTGCTGGAAAAATCACGCGGGCGAGGTTTCCCAGGGGGCGCGGCGCACACCCGCAATTCGCCGTCGTTCAATTCGTAGATCGCCAGCAAGGTTTGCCCCTTGCCTTCGCCGGTTTGGATTGTGCTGTCGAGCGTCATGGGCTTCGCGCGCGGGTTGTATTTAATGGCCAGCTCGACCAGCACCTCGTCGCCGCGTTTCCAGATGACGCGGTCATCTTTGACGATCCGCCGCCAACTGCTGAAGGTATCGTTCGACAACGTCTCGCCGTTGTTGATGAACGACTCTATTTTCCAGGTCCCTTGCATCGCCGCGGTCTCGTCCGGCGTCGGCCGATCATCGACGGCCAAGAACAGTCCCCCCACCAGGCACGATGCGATTAATTCACGCATGACGGTGTCCCCCCTGAGGTTACCAGGCTTGCTAGCGGGTCATGAACACATCCTGAGGCAGGTCAGTTTTCAGCGTCCAGCGTTTGCAACGACTTTTGCCAGGCTTCCCACTCGGCAGCGACTTCCTGGCCGCGGTGTTTGCGCACTTCGGCCAAGGCGATCTGCACCAGTGGCGCCATACGGGCATCGACCAATTGCTTGCGCAATGGAGATAGGTCCATGAGATCTTGCAGAGCCTTTTCATAGTCGCCTTCCCGCACTCGAACCAGGCTGGTGCCGGCCAGTCCGAAAGCACGCTGCTCGGGTTCAGGGCTGGACGCCAGTTCTTCGAACAAGATCAACGCTTCCCATTGGCGGTCCATTTGCAGGTAATACAGCGCTAGCTCCTGATTGGCTTTCGGCACGTATTCGCGATCACGAGGGAAAAACTGCCCGACGCTCTTTAGCCACGCTTCGCGATTGGTGTTGGCGAGCATGGCAAAGTCGTACTGTTCGCCCGCGTTCGCGCATTTGCGAACTTGCGTGTCGGATTCATTGCTGGCCAATAGTGGTTTTTGCAGGGTCCAGGCGGCGAGCCCGCCGCCGACAAACGCCAGGGCAGCGGCCAGACCCATCGACGCATAAAACCTGCGACGCACGATCGGTAGCGAGGCCGAACGCATCACCGCCGCCAGGTGTTGCGTGGCCAGACCGATGGTGGCCAGGGCCTCACGTTCTTCTTCCGGCAGTTCGTCGACGTCGTCCCATTGCTCAACGCCGGGCACCTGCACCATCCGCAGGTCGTGCAATAATTCGCGAGCGCTGTCGTACCGGTCGTGCGCGTCTTTGGCTAAGAGTTTGTGGACAATGCGACAGAGCGCGGGGGGCAAGTCCGAGCGGATGTTCTCCAACCGCTCGGGCGCTTTCTTCAAGTGTTGCACGGCGATCGCCAGCGCAGACTCGCCGCGAAAGGGCGTTTCGCCGGCCAGCATTTGGTAGCACGTCACGCCGAACGAATACAGATCGCTTCGCGGGTCGAGCGCGCGTCCTTCGACTTGTTCAGGACTCATATACAGCGGCGTGCCCATCGTAATGCCGACCTGCGTCAGTGCCGTGCTCGCGTCGCTCAGCTGCCGCGCCAAGCCGAAATCGGCGACTTTCACTTCGCCCGTCCGCGCGATCATGATGTTCTCGGGCTTGATATCGCGATGAACGATGCCGCGTTCGGCCGCCTTCTGCAACGCGGCGGCCACTTGGCGCATGATCTTGACCGCCAGCGCCACTTCGGGCGGACCGCGGCGCACCATCAGTTCGCTGAGATTCTGTCCCTGGATGTACTCCTGTGCGATGTAATGGATATTGTCGGCGCAGCCCACGGCGTAGATCTGCACGATATTGGCATGCACCAGGCTCGCCGCGGCCTGGGCTTCGTTATGAAAGCGCTTGACGTAGCTGTCGTCCTTGGCCAGGTCGCTTTTGAGCACTTTGACGGCCACATGCCGGCGCAAGGAGCTTTGCTCGGCCAGGTAAACTTCCGCCATGGCGCCGCGCGCGAGCCGGCGCAGCAGACGATAGTCATCCAACTGTCTGCCCGAAAGGTCTGGGTCAGCAGACGAATCCCGAGTTTTCGACGACACGTCCGCCATGAGCGTAGTGCTGGGTGCCTCGCAGCGCCGCGAAGAAAAGGAAACGGCTCGCACTTACACAGTTCAAGTATGGACGTCCGGTCCCGCGTTGACAACTCCGCCGGCATTGCCGCCGCGGCAAGCGACGCATTACATTTTCCTGTTCAAAGCTTCGGCGACGCGGCGGCATAATGCCATCGTGTCGCTGAATTGCGAGAAATTCAGTGACTGATAACCGTCCGATAATGCCGATTCGGGATGGGGATGGACTTCCAGAATCAAGCCGTCGGCGCCCGCGGCCACGCTCGCCGCGGCCATCTGCGGCACCAGGTAGGTATGCCCTGTGCCATGGCTGGGATCGACCACGACGGGCAAGTGAGTCTTGGCGTGCAGGTACACGACCGACGCCAAGGGTAACGTGAAGCGTGTATGAGATTCGAACGTGCGAATTCCGCGCTCGCACAGCATGACGTTGGGGTTGCCGCCATCAAGGACGTATTCGGCCGCCAACAAGAGCTCTTCCATCGTGGCGCTGGGGCCGCGCTTGAGCAGCACGGGCTTGTCCGATTTACCCACGGCTTCGAGCAGGCGATAGTTTTGCATGTTGCGCGCGCCAATCTGCAGTACGTCGGCGTAGCGGGCAACGAGCTCGACGTCTTCGGTGGCCATCACTTCGGTGACCACAGCTAGTCCGGTCGCATCGCGAGCCGCGGCCAATAGTTTCAGCCCTTCTTCTTTCATGCCCTGGAAGCTGTAAGGGCTGGTGCGTGGTTTGAAAGCACCTCCGCGCAGGGCCGTTGCTCCGGCGGCTTTACACGCCCGCGCTGTGGACAACAGTTGCTCTTCACTTTCGACCGAACAGGGGCCGGCGATCACACCGATTGTGCCGCCCCCTACGACGAGGCTGCCTGTGCAAATCACGGTCGGCTCGGCTTTGACCTCTCGACTGGCAACTTTGTAAGGAGCGAGGATCGGCAAGACTTCGGCCACGCCGACGCCGGCTTCGAGTGACTCCTTAAGGCCGTCGACTTCGGGCCCCACGGCCGCCACCACGGTCCGCTCGACACCGACGAGCACGTGCGGCTTCAGGCCGAGCTTGGTAATCCGCTGGACCATGTGCTCCACCTGGTCCTTGGTGGCGTCCTTTTTCATGACAACAATCACGGCGTAATCTCCTGCTGGCAGGTTGAGCGAAACGGTAATCTCGACAGCGGCGTTACAACAATCGCCGCGATTCCAAAACTTAAAGCCAAAAAAAAGCCCCGCTCGACCGTGCTGGTCGTCGGGGCTTGGTGACGTTTACCTTGTCGCGTGAGATTTAAATATCTCCTCCGGCCCCGCGACCCATCGGGGTAAAATAAAACCAAAATCGATAGGTGTTGTGGGCGGATGTCATGCAGCTATTCTGCGCCGGACCGGCCGCGGTCGCAAGTCGGGATTCGCAATTAATTCGCTGTCACGCGGCCAGCCGGGAAAAACCGGCGCCATCCAGGCTACGGCGCGGGTCGGCTGTTGGGGCGTGCTCGTAGTAGCAGGTTTTCCATGCGAACTTGCGATTCGGGCGTTTGCACGACCACGAGGCATTTGCCCGCCTCGTCATATTCGATCGCCCCGTGCCCGCCGCCGTCGATCCAAGTCGCAGGGTCGAACTGTTCGCGCAAACGCGAGATCAGTTC
>CAMFLN010000100.1 GCA_945957305.1 uncultured Planctomycetaceae bacterium
GTTGCTGCTGGCAGACCTGGTGCGTTTACTGGATATGCCCTTGAAGATCGGTCTGGTGCAAGCGTCGAGTTATCGCGGTGCGACCAAGCCGGGCGAATTGAGATTGAACCTGGATATGTTGTCCGACATCAAGGGACGCCATGTTCTAATCATTGACGATATTTTCGACACGGGGCATACACTCGAAGCGTTGGTCCGGCAATTTGCCTCGCTCGAACCGGCCGGCGTGCGCTCGGCTGTTTTGTTGCGAAAGGCGGGCCGTGTCGAAGTGGCAATGCAACCTGACCATGTCGGCTTCGAAATTCCCAACGAGTTCGTCGTGGGCTACGGGCTCGATTATGCTGATCTGTACCGGAATTTGCCGTATGTCGCGGCGCTCGATCCTGAGGATTTGCAGGCACATGACCGCGGTGAGCTGTCAGCACGCGTTGCCGACGGACAGGCCACTTGACCCTGCGGTCCACCGTGTTGTGGCTTGTTTGCACCGGTATTGTTCGTCTCCCGATTTTGCCCCAGTGAGTCTTCGTGAAGCAGCGCATTCTGCACATCATTCCCACGCTTGATCGCTCGGGAGCCGAAAAGCAACTGACGCTGCTGGCCGCTGGCTTACCACGCGATGAGTTCGATGTGCATGTCTGTGCGCTCACGCGCGGGGGGCCCTTGGCGGCGGACCTGGCGCAGGCCGGCATCCCGCTGCACATCATCGGTAAGGCACGGAAGATCGATCCTTTCGCCTATCTCCGCCTGAAAGCGCATATCAAAGCACTGCAGCCTCATGTGGTGCAGACGTGGATCTTCGCCGCCAATTTCTATGGTCGCGCGGCGGCCATGTTCGCGCGCGTGCCGCGGATTGTCGCTAGCGAGCGCTGTGTCGATCCCTGGAAAACGTGGCGCGAACTGGTCATCGACCGCTCGCTCGCGCGTCGCACAGACAGAATCGTCGTCAACAGCAGCGGGACCGAAGAGTTCTACGTCGGGCACGGGATCGAGCGCAGCAAGTTCGTGCTCATACCGAATGGAATTCACCCTGCGACCGCCAGCACGATCACTCGTGCGCAGTTGCTGGCCGACCTGGGCTTGCCGGCCGAGGCGCGTTTGATTGGCGCGGTCAATCGCCTGTGGCCGCAAAAGCGGGTGAAGGACCTGATCTGGGCCGCGGACTTGTTGAAAGTGATTCGCCCCGACGTCCATTTGCTCGTAATTGGCGACGGTCCGCAGCGCGAACGCCTGCTCCGTTTTCGCCGGCAAGTGTGCATCGAGGACAAAGTGCATTTCCTGGGCCATCGCGACGACGTGGCCCAGATGATGCCGCACTTCGACGTGCTGTGGTTGGGCAGCGAGTACGAGGGGCTGCCCAACGTCATCATGGAGGCGATGTCGCACGCCGTGCCGGTCGTCGCAACCGATATTTCAGGCTGTCGCGACCTGGTTGTCACTGGCGAGACAGGCTACCTGGTTCCGGTCGGCGACCGCGCCGGTTTTGCCCGCTATACGAACAAGTTGCTTGACGATCGCGAACTCGCGCGGCGCCTGGGAGAAGCGGGACGCGCGCGCGTGCTTGCCGAATTCAGCGTCGAAAAAATGGTGGAACGTCACGCGGCACTGTATCGCGAATTGCGGGCTTAATCGCCCGGTCAGAGCGTCAACCAGCGGCGGCCATAGCTGACCTCGCCAGCGTCGCGAACGAGCGACTCATGCTCGGCGGCATCGATCGCCCAGGCCATGATCGAGGGATGATGGGCCAGGCGTGGGCAGACGTGCGCGGCCCAGGCGGCAGGGACATATTGCACCACGCCCACGTTGCCGCGATCAAGGGCGTGGTAAGCCGCACCTGGTAATACGGCCCGCATGCCGACGACCGTGCCAGGTTGCCCCAGCACTTCTTGGAACTTGGCATCATCGAGCGTGACATAATCAAACCATGTAAGCGAGGTCGTATCGGCACTTGCCTCGAGTAGCTCGCGACGAAGCGGCGTATTGTCGGGCGCTGGCGGCGCGGTTTCTCGCGTGCCCTGCCACAGCGTAGTCTTGTTGCCGAGCAAGCGGATTTCGACCGGCATCAGAACCGGTTCGTCCAACGCGTCAGGCCAGGTGGGCCAGTCAGCGACGGGCGTCGTGATGTGAAACGATTCGCCGGCAACGACGGGGCGGAAATCGAGCTCGCGCTCGCAGGCCGCGACAATCAGGTTTAAACGTTCGGCGGGAGCCTCGCTGCAAATGTGGCCGGCGAGGTGTAACTGCGGCGGCGAGCCTTGTTCCCACCAAATTGCAAGTTCGTCGAGAAAAGCGCGCGAGCGAATTTCGAGCTGCACATCACCCAAGAGCCCTCCGGCAAGCCTCTCGCGCCCAGGACGCAGCAATGTCTTCGCTGCCCTCTGCCCGCTGCCCTCTGCCTGCTGTTCCAGTAGTTCGACATCGATATCGATCACAAAGCTGGCTCCTTTCTGCCCTCTGCCCTCTGCCCTCTGCATGCTCTTTGTGATATCCGCTGCAGCGGACAGGGCGTAACCGTTGATGGGGAAGAGGGGCTGCCCATCGAGCAAACATTGGCCGTGGCCGTCGACGCCAGCGACGACGAGCCAAACCCGTTCGTGCGCTTCGAGCCCTGTAGGGCGATTGAAGCGGCGCGAGTAGCGCGCCCGCCCGCGAAAGCCTGGGCCCAGCGCTGTGCCCCAATCGGTCAAGGGATTGATCCGCTGCGCTGGGGGAAGAGGATCGGTCGATTCGATGATGGCTGCGTCGGCGGCGGACGAAAATCGGGCCAGTGGCTGCAGGTCCCAGGGACCACGCAAGCGAATAACGTGCGGATATGCCATGCCAGGAGCGAGCCGGTTACTCGGGCACGAACTCCTGGACGACCGTCACTTCGCGAATTTCCTTGGAATCGGGATCGAAGCAACGAATCTTGATCTGCACACCCCGCAACGCGAAAGGATACGGCGGCGGCGCTTCCAACTCGTTGACATCGTCAACGACGCCGTCACCGTTGTCGTCGATTCCGTTGGTCCCTCGATCGACGATGCCATCATTATCCTGGTCGATGCCATCGACTTCGTAATGCCACGAGCCGGTGTCGTAGATCACAGCGCAGTAAGGGTCTTCGTTGGTATAGGTGTACGGTGGAGTGGGAATCCCAGCTAACCCCGTGCCGGAAAAGGCGGCTAACCCCGACTTGGCATTCCCCGGACCAGCAAAGTGAGAAAACAAAAGTGGCTTCAATGCGCTTTGTTGGGCCGCTGATAAGCCGGAAAACGGCGCGCCCGCGAGTTGCAAGTAATTCATCACAGCCGAGCTGTAATACAAGTCGACATAAGCTCCTTGCCCAACGACGCTGAAAGATCTGGGAGGTGGTAGACCGAGAGCATAGTCCACAACAGCCTTGGCGTAGCCGGGATCGCCGGGCGAAAACACTGCGGTCGTCGTCGCGTCGGTGACACTAATCAATTGGGCCGTTGGGTCCCAAACGCGCACATCGAACGACAACACGTTCGTCAGGATAATGTCTTCGCCATAGCGGCTGCCGTAGGGGGCTGGCGAAGCCGATTGGTTTTGAATATTCGGGGGAAAGTAATTGGTCATCGCGCCCGTCAGCGGATCCGCCGAGGCCGCGCTATTGCCTTTATTCCATTGGTGCGAATACCAAGGAGGATTAGGACGTACCCATGCGTCAAATTGTTCGACGGCCGGTTTCGGCTTCAGATCCGGAGTTGGAACTGCGCCATTGTCAGCGCGTAAATAAAGTTGCGCTGAATTCTGATCCATGACAGTTGAAATATCGATTGTGCCCGGCAATGGCCAATACGGTGACGTGCATTCTTGCAGCGTCGGCAATCCCAGTCGCCCGGATGTAGCGATAGGAACTGGCTGCGACGGCAGCGATGCCAGCGCCGACGAACCAAACGGTGAGGTGCTATAGAAGATCCCCCAACCGCGCACGTCGTGCGGCCAGCCAAAAGGAGACGTCCCAGATACAACCGGCCGGTGCGCGAAACGATTCTCTCGTTTCGTCAAATCTTCAAGGGAATTCGCGGCAGTGAAGAAGGCGGGCGGCGACGGGCTCAAGTCGTACCCGAGACCAGCGGCCCGTGCCGACAGATCGCACAGCGAATAGAAGTTCGTCGCATATGGATAAAGTGGCGTCGTATAGTAGGGCGCCGAGGCGCTGTTCGGCTGCGGAATCGCGTATTGAGAATTTGGATTAGTGCTGTCGGGTCGGGTCGGCAAATCGGGACGCACCAGCAATTGCCGGCGGTATAACGTAGTCCCGCGAATAAACCAGACAACTTCGGCGACCTGCGATTGCAGGATGGATACCGAGTAGCTCGATGTCGCCGGGTTGTAGAGTGCGCCTCGCCCCTGAAACATCTCCCCCTTGCTGCGCGTCGTGAGCATCAGGATGTCATCGTTGTCGCCGACCGTGGTGTCGGGACCCAAGACACCGGCTTCATCAAGGACCGGCTCGGTATTTGGCGGCAATCGTCCCACTGGTCCTTCGATGATCTCGAAGTAGCCTTCGCCATTTTCCGGCCGGCGCGGTGGCAGCATCTGCGTCGTTGCCCCCGCCAGATCGAGTTGCAGCCGCTGCTTGACCGAGCGTAACTGATCGCTCAACTCCATTGAGGCGTTGTGCTTGGCGACGTTGTCGCCGATCGAACCGAAGATCGTGACCACGATCCCCATCAGCAACAGCGTCACCGCCATCGCCACCAGGACTTCAACAAGTGTGAAGCCGTAACGCTCCGCGCGCCGGTTGTCGAAACGCATGAAGCCGCAGTGCCGTACGCGCCCCTGGGAGCGCGCGCAACTGCTGGAATTATTAAAAGAATCACCGCGACAGGGGACGGGCCGGTGCATACTCTGCTCCACGCGCGTGCGAGCGCTCGATCAATCAAAATTGCCCGTCTGGCGGCTGGCCCGCGATTGCCGTGGGCGGGTCACAGGGGGACAGTGGAAGCCGGCACCTTGAAGAGCTGGTGTCCGGAGCGTCCCGACGAGACCCACTAGTATTATTGCACTCGGGCCGGCAGCGTGTGTCAAGCGATCTGCGCCCCAGGAGCCACCGGCAGAGGAGTGAAAACTTGGTGGGACAGCACAGCGGCAACTGCTTGACCGCCCCTCGCCGGGCGTCCATCATGCATTTTCCTCCCCCTCGCACGGTCCCGCCCCGCCGGAGTTTTCCCAGATGCGTGCATCGTCTGGTTCGAAACGGTGTCCAGCTCCTTGTGCCGGTCTACCGGTCGCTCGCTCGACCAAAAGCGTTTGGTGGCAGGGCATCCTATTGGTTTTGACCGGGGCTATGCTCCCCGGCGCGACGGCTTGGGCGAACGAACCGGCTGCCACTCCGCAAACAGAAGAGAAGCCTTCAGAGGCGACGGCTACAGAGGCGAAGCCTGCCGCAGCGGAAGCGGCTCCGGCAAAATCGGTCGGGGCATTCCTAGCCGCCGCGGCCAAGGCCAAGGACCAAGGCCCCGCGCCGGGCCATTCGAGCCATGGCGAAGCGTTCGACGAAGGGCCGCGCCAGGCTGCGTACCTGATGTCGGGCACCGGCAAGGTTCACCTGCCCGTGACTTCTGCCGTCGCGGGGGTGCAGCCGTTATTCGACCAGGGAGTGGGCCAATTGCACGGCTTCTGGTATTTCGAGGCCGAACGTACTTTCCGACAGGCCGCGGCTCTCGATCCCGCGTGCGCCATGAACTATTGGGGCATGGCAATGGCCAACGTCAACAACGAGAAGCGGGCCAAGCAGTTCATCGAGAAAGCCGTCGCCGCCAAGGCCACGGCCAGCCCGCGCGAGGTGTTATGGATCGACAGCCTGTCGGCGTTCTACGCGGCCGGCGACAAAGACGACAAGGGACGACGTCGTGAGCTGATCCGGGCGCTCGAAAGGATCGTGCAGGAATATCCTGACGAGCTCGAAGCGAAGGCGTTTTTGGCTTTGCAGATCTGGCTGAATTCGAGCAAGGGGCTGCCCATTAGCAGCCATCAGGCGGTGGACTCGCTGCTTTCCGAAGTTTTTGCAGCAGCGCCCATACACCCGGCCCATCATTACCGCATCCACTTGTGGGACAAGGAGAAACCGGCCCGCGCGATCGAGTCAGCGTCACGCTGCGGCGAATCGGCGCCGGCAATCGCGCATATGTGGCACATGCCGGGGCACATTTACTCGGGCTTGCATCGTTATGCCGAGGCGGCGTGGCAGCAAGAGGCTTCGGCCCGCGTTGATCACGCCCACATGATTCGCGACCGGATCTTGCCGGACCAGATTCACAACTACGCGCATAACAACGAGTGGCTGATTCGCGATTGGATTCACGTCGGCCGGGCGCGCGATGCCCTGGCCTTGGCCAAGAACATGCTCGAACTGCCGCGTCACCCGCAGTACAACGTGCCGAGCAAATCGAGCAGCTCGCAGTTCGGACGCGCGCGATTGTTCGACGTGCTGACGCGATACGAGATGTGGGACGAACTCGTGCAGTTGGCCGAGACCGCGTACCTGGAAGCGACGGACGTTCCGGCCGAGCAGGTCAAGCGGCTGCGCGCCCTGGGTGTGGCCCATGCGGCGCGTGGCGATACGGCCGCGGCTCAGGCGCACGTGGCGACATTGGAGGAAATGCTGGCCAAGGCCAAAGCCGCGCAAGCGGCCGCCGGGGACGAGGCTGAAAAGAAAGCGCGTGACGAGAAGAAATCCGACGAAGAGGTCACCAAGGCCAAGAACGATGCCGTCGCCAAACAGGCAGGCGACATCAAGCCTCTCGAGGCCGCGCTGGGCGAGCTGAAGGGGCGGCTGGCTTTGGCCGCAGGGCAATTCGAGGTGGCCAAGTCAGAACTGGCCAAGGCGGACGACCTCGGCAAGGAGGTGCAATCGCAATTTGCAATGTTCATGGGGGATTGCGCCAAGGCCGAGCAATTGGCGCGTGAGGCCGTCGACAAGGGGCCGGGCGAAGCGCTGCCGCTGGCAAACCTGGTCGACATCGTGTGGCGAAGCGGCAAAACGGCCGAGGCGAAAGCCGAATTCGAAAAACTTCGCGCCTTGAGCGCGCCGTTCGATCTCGACACGCGGCCGTTTCAGCGGCTCATCCCCGTGGTACGAGACCTCGGCTTGTCGGACGATTGGCGCCTGCCCGCGACGACGGCGGCTGATTTTGGGCAGCGTCCGCCGCTCGACACGCTTGGCCCAGTGCGGTGGACTCCCTCGCCGGCCTTGGATTGGACCTTGGTGGATTCGCACGGCCAAGCAGTTTCGCTGCGAGATTTTGCCGGTAAGCCCGTCGTCGTCGTGTTCTACCTGGGATTTGGCTGCTTGCACTGTGTGGAGCAGCTCAAGGCGCTCGAACCGCTCACGGCGGAATTTGCCGCGGCCGGGATCTCGGTGATCGCGATTAGCACCGAGACGTCAGAGCAACTGACGTCAGCGCTGGCGAAGCGTACGGCCCATAGCGAGCCGGAGCCAAAATTTCCCATCGCAGTGGACCCGACGATGCAAGTCTTTCGGCAATATCGAGCGTTCGACGACTTCGAACAGGCGCCGCTGCATGGCACCTTCTTGATCGACAGTGCTGGACTGGTCCGCTGGCAGGACATTGGCCCTGAGCCGTTTATGGATCTGAAGTTCCTGCTGGCCGAGGCCAAACGGTTGCTTTCCCTCCCCAGCCCTTGATCGCTGTGATGCAGATGCGTTTATTTCTCCTGCTGCCGTTCCTCCTGTGGCTGCCCTATGCGCGCGGCAGCGGGGCTGAACCGGTGCGCATTGTCTGCCTCGGGGACTCGGTCACCAAAGCCGTGCGGCCGGGCGTCGAGCCGGAGCAGACATTCTGCGCGCTGCTGGAAAAAAATCTGCAAGCTAAAGGAATCGCGATCGAGGTCATCAACGCGGGCGTGGGCGGGAATACCACGGCCGATGCCTTGCGCCGATTCGATCAGGACGTCCTTGCGCGACGCCCGCAGCACGTCGTGCTGATGTTCGGCTTGAACGACTCATGGATCGACGACGGCCGGACGGCGTCACGCCTGAGCGTGGAGGAATATCGCGAAAACCTGTTGCGCATGATCCGCACCCTGCGCAAGCAGCAGGTTGACGTTGTCGTCATGACACCGAATCCCGCCATCGCGCCGAAATACCCGCCCGAGCGCAATCGCACGCTGCAACCGTACATCGCGGCAGCGCGTAGCCTGGGGCAAGAGCCGGATTTGCACGTGACGGTCATTGACGTCTATCGGCAGTTTGCCGAGATGTCGATCGCAGGCGCCGATCTGAATGCCTATTTCACGGACGCCATG
>CAMFLN010000101.1 GCA_945957305.1 uncultured Planctomycetaceae bacterium
ACTGGCGGAGCCAGTGGCACACGTCGGGCAAACGAACCGCATGGGCATCCTGATCGAGTCTCTCTCGGTTGTGCGGGTTCGTGTCGCACGCGAGTATGGTAGTAATCGTGTCAGGCGCCGCACTAGCCAAAGCGACGCTACTGTAGGTTCCTCTGCTCTCGGCGATCGTCGAGCGATCTTGCCGTATCGTCGTCGATTGTGACAACGCGGCGCACCAGGCCCGCTGCATCGAGAACCACGTACGCCTGAACGCCGAATCCGTGATAGGCCAGTGTCGTGCCATCTAGTGCATCCGAGTCCACTCCGAATCGGTGCAATTCGCTCGCGGCGTCCTGCGGTTCCAGAGTTTGGTGCGGAGGGCCTAGTAGCTCGCGCACGACATTCTCGTACACGCCCAGCGGTACGGAGTCGAACTTCCGCAGGTCGCTAACGCGGAGAGCGTTAATCGCACAGCAGACCGAACGCGACGACGAATAACACGATCGCCACGATTACCCATTCCAGCGCGGTCTTGACCCGTGCGTTCATGGTCACTCGTTTCCGGTCGGGAAGGTTGTAGAATCATTTTATGCCGCGACTCGCCAGCATTCCCACTATCGAATCCGCGATGAGAGGGCCATGTACATGACTCCTCACAACATGATGACATGCGCGGCAGCATGCAGACTCGAAGTCGGCTGCCCTAATCGCGATTTGTCAGATGATGGGTGGATTGCCGACGCGATAAGCCGTCACCAGCGCAAGCCCTGCTATGTCTGACGACACTGACAAGTTGATCTTCGCGACGACATTCCTGGTCGTTCCACGAAAGCAAGTGCGCCATGCCCGCTGATGCGACCGCACCCCGCTGGTCTTCGCCCGCTTTCATCGATGGCGACGGTGGCCTCACCATTCATGAATCGCTGCAAGCGGCCGCGGCCTATCTGGAGCCTGAGGATATCGACGAACCGTGTACCGTTTACGATTCGAGCGGAATGGTCTGGCGGCGCGTTGTCGATGGCCGGCAGATTCGCCTGTTGCCCGCAGAAGATGGCGTATCGCATGCAACCGAGCTGGCAACGAAACTCCGGGCCTACTTCCGACATCTAAGAGACATAAAGCCGCTCGCCGAGTGGCATCGTGACGACGACTGGCTGGCGAACGCTTCGTTGGAAGAGCTGGTCCGCGATGCCGCGGCTCTCCACGAAAGACAAACTCGGCAGCGTTGGCTTGGACGCCCGTGGCCCCCGTTCCTACGGAAGAAGCGAACGCTCGTGGCAGCGTTCGTTTTGGTGCTCGCGGTCGTGATTGTTTGGCTCTGCAGCGGGGCCGGACAATGGGGCTTTCGCCGGGCGTTGCCGCCGAGCGCGCAAGACGTGCACGAGTGGTTTCAGGAAGACAGCTTTCTTCCTGATTACACCTACATGCTGAAAGCGCGGATCACCGAGCAAGAATTTCGCAACTATGTCGATCGCTTCCAGCTGACGCCGCACACACCCGCGAGAGTTTATTCACAAGACACGGAACCCTGGCTCCGCTGGCACCCTGCCCGAAGCGAAACCGAGGCCTGGTGGGATCCTGGCGAGTCGTTGTCCGAGACCTTCGTCAGGCAAGAAGGGGATACCTGGACGTTTGCCAAATATGAGAACGGTTATCTGTATCTCTATTCGTTGAACCACTAGGCGGTAATGCACCTCCGCACTCGTCACTTCGCTAAACCGTCAATTACAATGCACGCATGAGAGGCTTTAACGTCGGCAACCTGGGCGGGCGTGTGGCCAATGGGGACTGGGGAGCGATCGTTTCCCTGTTGCTGATCATCGCGGCCTTCGTGGCGCTATTCTGGCTCGTGCCATGGTACGCCCGGCAGTAGTCGTATCTTATCTGGACTGATTCGGCCAAAGTTTCAGGATCGATCTCACTTCAAGACACTCCGAAATTCCCTCGCACCTTGCCCTGCTGTACGCCCGTCCCCTACAATCCAGGGTCCGGCACGTTCGAGCAGTTCAGGCGGCTACCCACCGTTCTCTGCAGCGACTTGCCGTGCGTTTTTTGCCCCGCAATCGTGCGTTCTTGAACGCCGCGAACCTCGCCCCTGCTCCCTCACCCTGCCCTCTCCCGAGAGGGAAAAGGTGATCGAAGATAAAAAGGGCTGGGCTCCGCGGTCCGAGCGCCAACGGATTGACCTCTCCTCTCGCCGAAAGCTTGCATGGCTGCTGCTGACATCGTCATCAAGGGCGCGCGCGAGCATAATCTCCGCAGCGTCGACCTTACTCTTCCCCGCAATCAGCTCATCTGTCTGACCGGCGTTAGCGGGTCGGGCAAGAGTTCGCTGGCGTTCGACACCCTCTATGCCGAGGGGCAGCGCCGGTACATCGAGAGCCTGTCGAGCTTCGCCCGGCAGTTTCTCGGCCAGATGCCCAAGCCCGACGTCGAGGCAATCTCGGGCCTGAGCCCGTCGATTTCCATCTCGCAGAAATCGTCCGGCCAGAACCCGCGCTCGACCGTCGGCACGATCACCGAGATCTACGACTACCTGCGCGTACTGTACGCCCGCACGGGCTTGGGACACTGCCCGAAATGCGCGCGGCCGATCACGGCGCAAACGCGCGAGCAAATCCTGGCCCGCATCGGCACCCTGCCGCCGGGCACCAAGTTCGCCGTGCTCGCGCCGCTAATCCGCGGGCAAAAGGGGGAGTACCGCGACCTGTTCGTCGACTTGATCAAGCAAGGCTTCGTCCGCGCCCGGGTCGACGGCCGCACGGTGCCATTGTCGGACGATTTGCGGCTCGATCGCCAGATGCGGCACAACATCGAGGTCGTGGTCGATCGGCTCACCGCATCGCCCGATGGCCGCGCGCGATTGGCCGAAGCGGTCGAGCTTGCCCTGAAGCTCGGTCAGGGGAACCTGGTCATCGCTGTCGAGGCGGGCGAAGGAAAAACCAGCACCGCCCCGACGAATCCCGATCTTGAGGAGGAACCCGCCGACGAAGAGGGTCCCGCGCGCCATCGCCGCAAGAAGACCGCAGCGGCGCCCACTGTCGCGAGCGACGACATCTATCTCTCGGCGCATTACGCTTGCACCCATTGCGGCCTGAGCTTCGAGCCGCCGAGCCCGCAGCTTTTCAGCTTCAACAGCCCGCAGGGAATGTGTACGTCGTGCGATGGGTTGGGCGAAGTCTACACGTTCGATCCCGATCGCTTGATTCCCGATCGTACAAAATCGTTCAAGCAAGGCGCGGTCGAAATCATTGGCAACTGGCGCGATCTGGGGCGCTGGCGCCGCCACATTTACGCCGGCGTCGCCGAGACGCTGGAGCATCAGCTCGGGCTCGAGGCGGGCCAGATTCTCGACACCCCCTGGCAAGATCTCGATCCGGCCCTCGCCAAGCAACTGCTATGGGGCACCGGCGACCTGCACATCACGTTTACCTGGCGGCATGGGCCCGGCGGCCACAAGTACGGCGGCCACTACACCGGCATCATTCCCGACCTGCTGTCGAAATACCGCAGCAGCCAGAGCGGCATGCAGCGCCGCCAACTGGAAAAGTACATGCGCGTCGTGGGCTGTGTCGCCTGCGCGGGCGCGCGGCTGAACGAGCAAGCTCGCATGGTCACGCTCACCACGCGGCATCCAAACTTCGCCGCACAGCCGGGGCGCTCGCTGACCGAGATCTGCGCGCTCAGCATCGCCGAGGCAGCCGATTTTTTCAGCGAGCTGGACCTCGACCCCACGCGGCAACTCATTGCGGCCGAAGTGCTGAAAGAAATTCGCGGCCGGCTCGGTTTCTTGCTCAACGTCGGGCTCGAATACCTCACCCTGGCCCGCACCGCGCCGACGCTCTCGGGCGGAGAATCGCAACGCATCCGACTGGCGGGCCAGATCGGTTGCGGCCTGGTGGGCGTGCTGTACATCCTCGACGAACCGTCGATCGGATTGCATCCGCGAGACAATGATCGGCTGCTCGGTACGCTCGCGCAGTTGCGTGACCTGGGGAACACCGTGGTCGTCGTCGAGCATGACGAAGACACGATGCGTGCCTCGGACGTGATCATCGACTTCGGCCCTGGCCCCGGCGTGCGCGGGGGCGAAGTCGTCGCCATGGGCGCGCCGGAAAAAATCGCCGCCGAGCCGCGCAGCCTCACCGGGCAATACCTGTCCGGCAAGCAGAAGATCGAAATCCCGGCCCATCGCCGAGCACCGGGCGAAAACTGGCTGAAGATCATCGGCGCCGCACACAACAATCTGAAAGATGTCGACGTCGAGATTCCGCTCGGCACGTTGGTCTGCGTTACCGGGGTCTCCGGCTCGGGCAAAAGCTCGCTCGTCAGCGACATTCTGGTCGAGGCCCTGCGCCGCGACCTGAACGGCGGCGAAGGAGAGCCGGGCAAGCACAAAGCGATCGAAGGGCTCGAACACCTCGACAAGTTGATCGCCATTGATCAGTCGCCGATCGGCCGCACGCCGCGCTCGAACCCGGCAACCTACATCAAAGTCTTCGATGACATTCGCAAGCTGTATTGCCAACTGCACGAGGCCAAGACGCGCGGCTACAAGGAAGGGCGCTTCAGCTTCAACGTCGAGGGGGGCCGCTGCGAAGCGTGCGAAGGAAACGGCTCGAATCGTCTGGAAATGGACTTCCTGGCCGACGTGTGGGTCACCTGCCCGGTCTGCCAGGGACATCGCTTCAATCGCGAGACGCTGCAGATTCGCTTCAAAGGTAAATCGATCGCCGACGTGCTGGAAATGGATGTGCAACAGGCGCTTCAGCACTTCGAAAACATTCCCGCCGTTAGCCACAAGCTGCAAACGCTGCACGACGTGGGGCTCGACTATCTGAAGCTGGGGCAGCCCTCCCCTACCCTCTCGGGCGGCGAAGCCCAACGCATCAAGCTGGCCCGTGAGCTGGTGAAAAAGAGCACCGGCCGCACGCTGTACTTGCTCGACGAGCCGACGACCGGCTTGCACTTTGCCGACATTCACATGTTGCTCAAGGTGCTGCATGACTTTGTCGAAGCCGGCAATACAGTGCTGGTGGTCGAGCACAACCTGGACGTGATCAAAACGGCCGACTGGCTGATCGACATGGGGCCCGAAGGGGGCGCCGGCGGAGGTCGCCTCGTCGCGGCGGGCACGCCTGAGGAGGTCGCCAAGGTCAAAGCTTCTTACACGGGTCGGGCGATCAAGCCGATCTTGGACCGCAAGGGGGAGCCGGACCATGCGGCGCTTAAGTCAGCCTCTGCCAAGCGCGTTCCCGTGGAATCGGCCACCCACATCAAGGTGCGGGGCGCGAAGCAGCACAACCTGAAGGATGTCGACGTAGAAATCCCGCGCGACGCCATGACCGTTTGCTGCGGTCCTAGCGGCAGCGGCAAAAGCTCTCTGGCCATGGACACCGTCTACGCCGAAGGGCAGCGGCGCTACGTCGAGAGCCTCAGCTCGTACGCACGACAATTCGTTGGCCAGATGCAGAAGCCGCAGCTGGAACATATCGAGGGGCTTTCGCCGGCCATCGCTATTGAGCAGAAGCACCTCGGTCATACGCCGCGTTCGACCGTGGGGACCGTGACCGAGATCTACGACTTTATCCGCATTCTGTTCGCGCGGCTGGGGCAGCCATTTTGCCCCGATTGCGAAATTCCGATCGGCACGCAAACCTCCGATGAGATCATCGACAAAGTGATGGCCAACCCGGCCGGCACCAAGCTGTACCTGATGGCGCCGCTGGAGATCAATGTCGGCGAAAAGTATGAAACGCTGTGGGACGAGATGCGCGCGGCCGGCTACCAGCGGATGCGCGTCGACGGCCAGACTTATCCGATCGATCAACCGCCGACGATTGACCGCCGGCGCAAACACTCGGTCGAAGTCGTGGTCGATCGCGCGACGATTCGCCCCGAAGCGCGCTCGCGCATTGCCGACAGCGTGGAAAGCGCTTTGTCGCTGGGGCGCGGCATTTTGCACATCGCTTACGCAGCGGACGACGTGCCAGAGAATCGCTGGCGGACCGAGATTTTCAGCCAGCATTTTGCTTGCGACCGCTGCGGCCGCAGCTTCGAACAGCTGACGCCCCACAGTTTTTCGTTCAATAGCGCCCTGGGCTGGTGCCAGGCGTGCGAAGGGCTGGGCACGCAAACCGGCGCCAACACCTCGGCCCTTCTGCACGATCCAAAACTGACGCTCAAGGAAGGCGCCGTGGCCCTGTGGCCCGGTGTCGAAAACAAGCTATTTCAGCACATGTTGGCCGCGCTCTCGCAACAGACGGGCGTGCCGATTGATGTACCGTACGAACAGCTTCCCGCGCGCCAGCGGCGCACGGTCCTGCATGGGACAGGCGAAGCGTGGATCGATGTGCCGGCCCCCGGCGCCAAGAAAAACGCCCGCCCGTTGTTTCGCTTTCAATACAAAGGACTCTACCCGGCGCTGGAAGAGGCCTCGCGCTTGTCGACCGCGATGCGTTCCCGCCTTGACCACCTGGTCGACGAAGTCGAATGTTCGACCTGCGCCGGCAGCCGCTTGCGCGACGACGCTTCGGCCGTGCGGCTGCGCGGCGAAACGATCGACGATGTCTGCCGCAAACCGCTCGGCGAACTGCTCCGACAGTTCAACGACTGGAAGCCGACCGCCGCAGAACGCAAAATCGCCGGCGAGCTCGTGCGCGAAGTGCGCAACCGACTGCAATTCCTGGTCGACGTCGGGCTCGAATATCTTACGCTCAATCGCGCGGCTCCCACGCTCTCGGGCGGCGAGGCGCAGCGCATTCGACTGGCCAGCCAGGTAGGGAGCGGCCTGACGGGCGTTCTGTACGTGCTCGACGAGCCGACGATCGGTCTGCACCCGCGCGACAATCGCCGACTGCTGGGCGCACTGCTGCGGTTACGCGATCTAGGCAACACGCTGCTTTTGGTCGAACACGATCGCGAAGTAATTGCCGGCGCCGATTGCTTGCTCGACTTTGGGCCGCGCGCTGGTGAACATGGCGGCAACATCGTGGCCCGCGGCGCGCCCGCGCAAGTTTCACAAGTCAAGACTTCGGTCACTGGTCCGTACCTTTCGGGCACGAAAGCGATCCCCGTGCCGACGAATCGCCGTCTGACCGTGCGGGCCGAAACCGCGCCGCCCGCAGCCGACACGCCCAACGCCAAGAAGAAGAACAAAAGCAAAGCGCCCACCGCCAAGAGTGTCGCGCGAAAGGCGAAGTCCGCTACAGGTGGCACAAGCCATTTCGATTGGGTTCCGCCTGGCGGGGGTTGGCTCGAAATCATTGGCGCCCGGCACAACAACCTCCGCAATGTCGATGTGCGGATTCCCCTTGGCGCCCTGACGGCCGTGACAGGCGTCAGCGGCAGCGGCAAAAGTTCGCTCGTCGAGGATGTACTCTACAACGCGCTCGCGCGGATTTTGCATCGCTCGACCAATCTTGCCGCGCCGCATGATGCGATTCGCGGTGTCGAGATGATCAATAAGGTCATCCGCGTCGATCAGCAACCGCTGGGCAACACGCCGACGTCGAATCCGGCTACGTACACCGGCGTCTTCGAGCTGATTCGTTCGCTCTACGCTGAATTGCCCGACGCCAAACTGCGTGGCTACACGCCTCGCCGTTTCAGCTTTAATGTGCCGGGCGGGCGCTGCGAAAAATGCGAAGGGAACGGCCAGCTGCGCATCGAAATGCATTTCCTGCCCGACGTGTGGGTCGAATGCGACGAATGCCGTGGCCGGCGCTACAACGCCGAGACGCTGGGCGTGCTCTTCCACGGCCACTCGATCTCGGACGTCCTCGACATGCCGTGCGGGCGCGCGTTGGAACTATTCAAGAACATTCCCAAGATTCGCCGCGTGCTTGAAACGCTCTGCGACGTGGGGCTCGATTATCTGCGATTGGGCCAATCAGCGCCGACCCTCTCGGGCGGCGAAGCGCAGCGCGTCAAGCTGGCGGCCGAGCTCGCGCGCCCCGACACGGGGCAAACGCTCTACCTGCTCGACGAACCAACGACGGGCTTGCACTTCGATGATCTAGCCCGGTTGCTCGACGTGCTCAATCGACTCGTCGACCTCGGCAACACCGTTGTCGTGATCGAGCATAATCTGGACGTCATTAAGACGGCCGATTGGCTGATCGACATGGGTCCCGAGGCCGGCGACGAAGGGGGACGCGTGGTTGTGGCAGGCACGCCCGAGCAGGTCGTGGAGCATGCGAAAGCGGCAGCGCCCACCAAGGGTAAACGTGCCACGGCGCAGCCACGCGGCGACCTGTTGCGCTCGCATACTGGTGAGATGCTCGCGCCGGTGC
>CAMFLN010000102.1 GCA_945957305.1 uncultured Planctomycetaceae bacterium
AGTCGGGGCGGCTCCGATTACTCTTTTCAATACGGGCGTCGACGGCACGGGCACGGCACTGCCCGGCGGTTCGGTCGATCCCCACTACGTGTTGATTTCCAGCGACGACCCCAACTTCCCCAAGCCGGATGCGCACGTCGTATTCCAGCCGCCGGGTAACTGGGTCGCAAACACGACAAAGTCGCAATGGATTGCGCCGAATCCGGTGCAGACCGGCGAAACAGCTCCGCACGGTAACGCCGCGGGCACCTACATCTACGAAGTGTCGTTCGATCTGGGCCAGGCGCCCACGCAAGAGACGATCACCGGCACTTGGGCCGTGAACACCATCGGTTTGCTCTATCTGAACGGCGTTTACGTCGGGAGTGCAGCTGGTGCGGTTGGCGCCACCAACCTCGCGGGGCCAGGCGTCTTGAGCTCGTTCACCATTCCCAGCACGGCCAACTTCATCGCGCGCATCAACAAGCTCGACTTTGTCGTGGTCAATGCTTTTAATGGTTCAACCGGTCTGTATGTCGGTGAAATCGCGGGCAACTACACGCCCGGCATTCCTGAGCCGTCGAGCGTTGTCCTGGCCGGTGTAGGGATTGTCGGAATGTTGGTCTACCGCCTGCGGCGCGCTCGTTCGCGTTAAGGCGGAGTAACAGTCTGACTGCGATGTTGATCAAGGTTGACGCATCGCAGCCAGCGGTTGCCCACGGCTGCACACGCAGCGTATGAAATTGGTAGTGCCTAGAACCCCACGTGCTTCGGCCGTGGGGTTTTTTATTGCGCAGGGGAGAACTGCCGATGCAAAATCAGCCTGGCGGACAAACATAAGTCACCGGCGCCGGCTTGCGAGGCGTTCTACCGCGGCACAGAATGGTGCCGCCGCGTTTGCCCAAGCTCAGGAGTTCAGCCATGCCTCGCGTTTTGCTGGTGATAGCACGAACGGTCATCGTGTGGGGCCTGGCGTGCGCTGTTTCAAGGGGGGCTGAGCCGGACAACGCAGGTGTGACGACCGCAACGGCGCGCAAGCCGGTCGTACTTACGGATGCCGCCCGAGAGTTGCATCGCAGTGCCATCCTGATCGACGGTCATAACGATCTTCCCTGGCAATTACGCACCAAAGGGGATAGCGGGTTCGACAAATTCGACATCGCCACTGCCCAGCCGCAACTCGACACCGATATTCCGCGACTGCGGAAAGGTGGCCTTGGTGCGCAGTTCTGGTCCGCCTACGCCCCGGTTGAAACGATGCGAACGGGCGAGGCCGCGAAGGTCACGCTCGAACAAATCGATTTGATTCGCCGGCTTATCGCCCGCTATCCGGACGAATTCGAACTGGCGCTCACTGCTGACGATATCGAGCGGATTCATGCCGCGGGCAAAATCGCCTCACTGATTGGCGTGGAAGGGGGCCATGCGATCGAAAACTCCCTGGCCTCGCTGCGCAGGCTGTACGACCTGGGTGTACGTTACATGACACTGGCGCACACCGATTCGCTCGATTGGGTCGACTCGGCCACCGATGTCCCGCGTTCGCAAGGCTTGTCCCCGTTTGGCGAGGACGTCGTTCGCGAGATGAACCGACTGGGCATGCTTGTCGACATCTCGCACATCTCGGCCGAATCGATGAAGGACGCGTTACGCGTCAGCCGGGCGCCGGTCATCGCTTCGCATTCCTCGGCGTTTGGCGTGGCCGCCCATCCGCGCAACGTTCCGGATGACGTCTTGCGCGAGTTGCCTAAAAACGGCGGTGTCGTGATGGTGAACTTTTTCTCGGGCTTTATTGTTCCCGAGCGCGCCGCGGTGGGCGCACGGATGGTCGCCGAGCGCATCGCCCGACGCCAAAAGGATCCGCAAGAGAGCGACGAAGGAGGAGCGAATTCCGTATTTCGTTCGACAACCGAGCAGCAAAATATGTCTGCAGGCAGCGTGTACACGCTGGTCGATCACATCGATCATATTGTGAAAACTGCTGGGATTGACCACGTCGGCATCGGCTCGGACTACGACGGAGTCACGAAGCTGCCGGCGCAGCTCGAGGATGTTTCGACCTATCCGTACATCACGCAAGAGTTGCTTAACCGCGGCTATCAGCCGGACGGCGTTCGCAAGATTTTGGGGGGAAATCTACTCCGCGCCCTGCGCCAAGCTGAACGTGCTGCGCAGGAAATGAAGAAAGAGTAGCAGCCCTACCTCCGTTTCGCCCTTAGCATGTTGCAATGTTTGCCATACGCGCCACTAATCTAAAAAAACAATACGAAGGGCGGCCGCCTGTCGAGGCGGTGCGCGGTCTGGACCTGGCCGTCGAAGTTGGCGAGTGCTTTGGATTATTGGGCCCCAATGGGGCCGGCAAGACGACGACCATTGAAATCCTCGAAGGCTTGCTCACGGCGACCAGCGGCGACGTCGAAATTCTTGGCCTGCGGTGGGGCCGCGATGACCAGGCCATCCGCGAGCGGATCGGCATCTCGCTGCAGGAGACGAAGCTGGCCGAAAAGCTCACGGTGCGCGAAACCCTGGAATTGTTTCGCAGCTTCTACGCGCAAGGCATCGAGCCCGCTGCCGCCATGCAGCAGGTCTCGCTCGAAGAAAAGCAGAATACTTGGGTAGCCAAGCTTTCCGGCGGTCAGAGGCAGAGATTAGCCGTCGCCTGTGCTCTGGTCGGTGATCCGGAACTGTTGTTTCTGGACGAACCGACAACCGGGCTCGATCCGCAATCGCGCCGGCAGCTGTGGGACATTATTCGCGATTTCGGCCGGCAGGGCCGCACGGTGCTACTGACAACACATTATATGGACGAGGCCGAACGCCTGTGCAACCGCGTCGCAATTGTCAACGCGGGACAAGTGATCGCGCTGGGAACGCCGCGCGAATTGATCGCCTCTCTGGGAGGCGAACAGGTAATCGAGTTTTCGTTGCAACGCACCGACGCCCACGCGGTCCCGGCAGAAACCTTCGCCGGGCTGCCGGCTGTGCAAGCGGCGCGGCAAGAGGCCCATCACTACAGCTTGTCCGTCAGCGAGGCGCATGTGACGTTGCCGGCACTGTTGGCTACGCTCGAGGCGCACGGGCTAGCCATGGCGAATTTGACGACTCGCCATGCCAGTTTGGAAGACGTCTTCGTGCATCTCACGGGTCGGCACATAAACGAGGAAGCGGCGTCGTGATGAAGCAATCCGCCTTACCAGCGAATCGCCCTTGGTCGCGCAGGCCGCTAGTGCAGATTGTGCTTTCGCGTGCGCGTGAGTTTTATCGCGAACCAGAAGCGGTGTTCTGGGTTTACGGTTTCCCCTTGCTGATGGTGGTGGCGCTGGGAATCGCCTTTCGCAACCAGCCCGAGCGCCCGATTGCCGTCGACGTCGTGGCCAGTGCTCAGGGAGAGGTGGCGCAAACCGCGCTAGAAAACAACCAGCGGTTTCAAGTGCGCGTCGCCGATCTCGCAGCCTGCCGTGAGCGCTTGCGGTTAGGCAAAACCGACCTGGTCGTGATTTCCGCAGCAGGAGAGGCGCAGCGTTACGATTACTGGTTCGATCCCGGCCGTCCCGAAAGCGCGCTGGCCCGCAGCGCGGTTGATGACGCCTTGCAACGCGCCGCCGGACGCACCGACCCGGTTCCCACCGGCGATCAACAGATGACCGACCCTGGCGGACGATACATTGATTTTCTCGTTCCCGGCCTGCTGGGGATGAGCCTTATGGGGGGCGGCCTATGGGGCGTGGGCTTCGTCACTGTCGACATGCGTATTCGCAAATTGCTCAAGCGATTGCTGGCAACGCCCATGCGCAAAAGCGACTTCCTGGCCGGCATTATGCTCAGCCGGCTGTTGTTCATGATTCCGGAAGTGTTGGTGCTGCTGGTCTTCGCGCGGTTGGCGTTTGGCGTGCGAAATCAGGGGCACACCTTGTCGCTGCTCGTCTTGGTGTTGCTCGGCGCCTTCAGTTTTTCAGGCCTGGGCTTATTGGTCGCCAGCCGGGCGAAAACCTTGGAGGCCGTCAGCGGACTGATGAACCTGGTCATGCTGCCGATGTGGGTGCTGTCGGGCATTTTCTTCTCGCCCGAGCGCTTTCCCGCGGCCGCGCAGCCCTTCATCCGTGCCCTGCCGCTAACTCAATTGATCGACGCCACCCGCGCCGTCATGCTCGAAGGAGCGTCGCTTGCCGCGCAGGCAGGGAACGTGGTTGCGCTGGCCGCCTGGGGACTGATTTCGTTTCTGCTCGCTCTGAAGCTGTTTCGCTGGAATTGAGCGGCATTCAACGCCGGCATTTCGCGACGAATCAATGCGTTGCGTTCAACCGACTGACTTGTGCTGGTTAGTCGCCAGCAGCTCGATCAAGTCGGAATCGATCTCGGCGGCCTCATGAGCAACGGCGGCCGCACGCTCTGCCACGTTCAGCCGCTTTGTTTGACCGTTTTCTTTCAACGTGGCCCAGGCACGCGGCTTGATCGAGCGGATCGCTTCGCTGGATTCATCACCGTCGTCAGCGAACGCTTGATTTACAAGCGTACTGCGTACGACCTGTCCGCTATTCAAGTAGACACTCGGCTGGTCTTCAACAATCTGACTGGCATTGCTGGTGCGAACGGCCAGCGCCTGAAACGGCGGGGTTGCGATGGTTGCAACGGCCACTGTCGGGGCGAATTCGGATCCGTTTGCCGCGCTACTGGCAATCGTCGCGACAGTCAGCGCGACGGAGGCTGAGGTTTCCGACACGACGACAGGCGCAACTTGTGGCGCCGTCACGGCCGCGATCAATACCGGCGCGTCGATGGTGACATCGGTGACCGCGGCTGAGTGGCCGACGTTCAACGCCAAAGCGTCGCTGCTCGGGTCGGACGGCTGGTCGCTGGCATCGGTGGCAGCGAGGGCTGCGGCCCCAGCGCTTGAGCCGGGTGCGAATGTGTTCAGCCAATTCGAGGCAATCAGGGCAATGTCTTGCCCGTTCACGATGTTGTCAAAGTTGACATCGCCAGGGGGCCCGTTCGTCAGCCAGTTGCTGGCCACCATCGCGATATCCTGCCCGTTGACGATACCGTCGCCGTTTGCGTCGCCGGCAATTGCCGATAGATGATCGAAACTGATCGTGTTGTTGAACTCGCCGCTGCCGTAAAGAGAGAGTTCAGGGATGTCATTGTTGACGTCGGCGACGACCGTAAACCGCAGATTTCCCAGGGCTGTGGCGTCGTTCGGAAGAGTGACTGTGACCGAGTTGACGATCACTCCGTAGATCATCGAGCTCGCTGTGTTGATCGTGGAAAAGGATGCCACGAATTGCCCTGTATCAATATTGGTAACAGATAGCAGATCTGTCCAAGTGCCCGTGAGCGGAAAAGTACCGGCGTTGTAGTCGTACCAATAGACGGTGACCGTGCCACCGGGCTGCCAAACCGAGCCGAGCCCATAATAGCCTTGAATCACGCCAATATCGGGCGCGCCGACGTTCACCAGAATGTCGGGGTTCAAGATCGTTGTGTTGTTGGATTCCGAGGAATAATCTTGATCCTCGGCCACATTGTGGTTGACGTCCGTGGTGACGATAACTCGCAGATATCCGGCGCCCAATAGGCCGGACGGCAGCGTGAACGAATAGCTGTTGGGCGTCGACGCTCCCGCATCGAGTCCGCCTGAGATGACTAAGTTCGTGTCAACCAGCACCTGGCCCGTGTACATGTTCACGACTTGCAGCCGATCGTTCCAGCCGGTCGCAGCTGCGCCGCTCCCCAGATTTCGGTCGTTCCAGGTGATCGTCATCGGCCCGCCGCTATAGACGGGGGATGTGTTTGCCACCATCAGGTCCGTGACTTGCAAGTCAGGCGAGGGGGAGAGCTGCGCATACGTCGTGATCGTCTCGGTGTTATTCGTCTCACCACCTCCCGCGCCCGGCAATTCGAACATGGCATTCGTGGAATCTGTCGTCACTGAGATGCTGTACTGACTGGCCGCAAGCCATCCATCGGGCAAGCGGAATTGAAAATAACGCTGCAAGGCATTGCCGGGCTGGATCGAAACGGGATTGGGGTCGAGCACGGTGTCGACGATCGTTTCTCCCGTCACCAGGTTCGTTACTGTCACGCGATCCACAAACTTGCTATAGGGCACAGTTGCGTTGCCATTGTTGAAATCGAGCCAATTGATCGTGACATCCTGGCCGGTTCGCAGCAGAGTATTCCCAAGAATGGTAAGGCCAGACACGGCCAGGTCTGGGTAGTTGGCGAATTGCGAGAAGGCCGTGTTGTCGTTCGTGTTATTCAGTTCAGCCTGGCTATTCGGCGAACCCTCGAAGATTGAGTTGCCCGAGTCCACCGTAATGCGAATGTCCATATCCCCCGCGCCGGCGACACCGTCGGGCATCGTGAAAGTCAGCGAGCGCGGAACGCCGACCCCCGGCAGGATCGAACCGTAGTTGAAGGGCAGCACCTGGTCGATGATGGTTTGCCCTGTCGATTTATTTGTAATCGTGACACGATCGTTCCACGAGCCCAACGTCGGGATCGTCCCGGCGTTGTAGTCTTGCCATTGCAAAGTGACAGCGGTACCCGATTGCATGACGCTGCCAGGAGCGAGGCTGGACTGCGCAATGATCAAGTCAGGTGTCTGCTGCGCTTGCTGATAGGGATACATCACCAGTGTGTTATTTCCCTCGCCGTTTTGTCCAAAGCTATACTCGCCGTATTCCGCGACTTCATTATTCGCGTCGACTTGGATAACGACAGCCAGATTTCCATTGGCGGTGCCATCGTTGGGCACAGTCCAGATGTAGTATTGTCCCTGCGTCTGGGTGTTCGCTGCTTGTGTTGTGTCAAGCAAGGTTTGCCCGGTGGTGGTATTGACCACGGTGATCCGGTCATGCCACGCCGAGGCAGGCATCGAGCCATTGACGAAATCAAACCATTGCAGCAGTAGGTCGCCGCCGGCGGTAAACGAGGGAGGGGGGACGGAGCCCAGCGACAAGTCGGTGTAATTCGTGCGATTGACGGCCGTGGCATAAGTGTTGTTCTGCTCGCCGGTCGCTGTGGCGTTGTATTCCGCGATCGAGCTGTAAATGTCCGTCGCCAGCGACACTTGCAGCTGCGTGCCCGGGACATAGTTGTTAGGGAGCGTGTACGAGTACGATTGCTGTTTGAATGCCGAGGGGGCGAGATTGCTTCCCGCCGTAAAGCCGTTGGTCAGGATGTTGCTCGGTGTGGAGAGAACAATCGAGTCGAACCAGGTCCCGGAGGCCGGCCCGGTGCCCGTGTTGTTGTCAGTCCAATGCACTGTCACCGTGGCGCCCGGCTGGTAGCCGGAGGGGGCCTCGATGAACACATTCTGGATTTGCAGGTCCGGCGGCGTGAATGTCGAGTTCAGCGTATAGGTGGCCGTGTTGTTTGCTTCGGCGGTCTCGCTGTAGTTCCATTCGTACAAAGAGTTGCCCGAGTCTGTGGTGATCGTGACGATCAACTGGCCGCCGCTAGCCGGACCGCTGGGCAAGTTAATGCTGAGGAAGTGAAACTGTGAACTGCCGGAGTAGAGCGGCGCTGCCGTGTAATTCTTGGTCGTATCGAACAAAACCTGGCCGCTGAGGGCGTTGGTGACCACGATGTGATCCGACCACGCGGCAGCATTGACCGATTGTCCCAGGTTAAGGTCATTCCATTGGAGTAGGACCTGCGCGCCGGCAGCGGGCGGAGTGATGGCGTTGATTCCCGTGACGGTCAGGTCGGCATAATTCGCCAGGTTCGAGTACCCTTGAATCGATGCCACGTTGTTGAATTCTTGTGAGCCGCTGAAATTGAACTCTGGTACGGTGTTGGATGCGTCGACGGTCACCGTGGCCAGCAATTGCCCCGTTCCCAGGTAGCCGTCCGGCAATTGGAAATTGAGAAAACGCGGTGACGAATAGGCATTCCCCAGCCCACAGGTGAAATCCTGCACAGTATCGACCAGTGTTTGTCCCGTGCTCTGGTTGATGATCACGATGTGGTCTGAGTAGGAGGTCGTGATCGGCGTGGTCGAGCGGACGTCGTTCCATTGCAACGTTACGAGGCCTCCTGACTGCAACGTGCTCGCTGGCGCAAAGCTCAGGTTTGTGAGCGACAGATCACCCGTATCAGCCGGCGAGCTAAATACATTCAATGTTGCGTCGTTGTTCAGCTCGCCGTAGCCCGCCAAGTAGTCGTAAAAGTCGTACTCGTACAGATTGTTGTTGGCGTCGGTCGTGACCGTCACCTGCAATGG
>CAMFLN010000103.1 GCA_945957305.1 uncultured Planctomycetaceae bacterium
GGTGGAAGGATTCCTTTGACGCCATCTTTCATGCCGACGGGACGCTGGCCACGGGGCCGCTCGCTCTGGCCGAGGTCCAGGGATATGTTTTCGCGGCCCGACTAGCCGCGGCAAAAATCGCCGAGGTCCTGGGCCATCATCGTGATGGCGCCGCTCTGAGACACTCGGCGCAGAGTTTACAAGTTGCCTTTGACAAGGCCTTTTGGTGTGACGACCTCGGGACATATGCACTGGCGCTCGATGCCGAGAAACGTCCCTGCCGCGTGAGGGCTTCGAACGCCGGGCATTGCTTGTTTACCGGCATTGCATTGCCCGAGCGGGCGCCGGTCGTGGCCCGAACATTGCTCGATCACGATTCTTTTTCCGGGTGGGGCGTACGCACGATCAGCACGCGCGAAATCCGCTTTAACCCGATGGCGTATCACAACGGCTCCATCTGGCCCCACGACAACGCACTGATAGCCAGCGGATTGGCGCGATACGGATTGCAGCGCGAGGCCCTGCAGCTGCTTACGGGGATGTTTGCGGCATGCACTTACTTCGAGCTGCAACGCATGCCCGAATTGTTTTGCGGCTTCGCCCGGCGAGATGGCGAGGGCCCAACGCTCTATCCGGTCGCTTGCAGCCCCCAATCCTGGGCCGCGGGTGCGGTGTTCTTGTTGTTGCAGTCCTGCCTCGGACTCTCCGTCGATGCCCCCCGCCGACAAATCCGGTTCTGCTCGCCGGCCCTGCCGGAATCCGTGAGTTGCTTGACGATCAAGAACCTCAGGGTCGGCGCGGCCGTGACGGATTTAGTACTGGATCGCTACGCCCACGATGTGGGAATCAGCGTGACGCATAAAGAAGGGGAACTCGAAATCATCGCCGTGAAATAGGCCTAGTTTCGCCGGTGGTCGCCGCGCGACCAGTGTGTGTGCGGCTTAATCGCCGACTCAAAAAACCACGGGGATTTTCCGGCTTCACGGGCATCACGGCGAGTTGGCACACGAGTTGCTTTACTCGGGTGACGGATCGAACAAGGCAGGACAGCTTGGGCAAATCCGCCTTCGAGACCCGTTTAAAATTCAAATCTTGGTCGTCGAGTCAAGGAGAACAAAGATGGAAATGCTCATGTACGCAGCGCCTGTCGCAGCCGCCGGTTATTCGCTCGTTTACCTGTTGGCGGGCGGCGGTGTGGGCGGAGCCATTGTGATCTTCATTATTGCGAAGCTGCTCGGCCGCTAAGGCACTGGGATAGCTTCCCGCGCCACCAAGAACCAACTTTTTTTCTCGCCAACTCCTGTCCTCGTGCTCCGGTTGACCTTCGGCTTGCACGAGGACAGGATTTTTTATTGCGCTGGCGCGGACCCGCTCCGTGCCAGGAGCACAAGCTGCCAGGTGGAATTGCTCGCGCGAGCCCACCTCCGCGTCGTCTCACCCGCCTGCCAAGGCGCCGATGATTACGAAGGGCTCAGCGCCGCTTATGACGCGCTCGGGAAGCAAGTCATCGGGTGACTTGAGAGAGAGATCCGTTTCACACGCGAAAAAACGAACGAAGGCCCGCCGCCGCCCTGTTACCTGGTCACGGATCGTTCCGCGCAGCGTGGGAAACCGTGCCTCGAGCGCATCGAGCACTCGGCGTTGCGTGACCGGCGGCGCAACATCCAATTCGATCTCCGCCGATGCAGACGCCAGCAAGCGAAGTGGGGTGGGCAATTGAACGCGAATCATGGCAGTGTCTGGGCCTCGACCGACAGTACCGCGGGCAAGTCGCGAACAATCGGAGTCCAGCTATCTCCCGCATCGGGCGAGCAATAGACCTGGCCTCCGGTGGTGCCGAAATAAATTCCGCAGGAATCCAGCCGATCGGTGCACATGGCATTGCGCAGGACGTTGACGTAGCAATCGCTTTGCGGCAAGCCGTTGGTGAGTGCTTCCCATTCATTCCCGCCGGTCCGGCTGCGGTACACGCGCAGCTTGCCTTCCAACGGAAAATGTTCGGCGTCACTCTTGATCGGAACGACGTAGATCGTCTCGGGCTCGTGTGCGTGCACGTCGATCGGAAAGCCGAAATCGGTCGGCAGGTTTCCGCTCACTTCGCGCCAGTTATCACCAGCGTCGTCGCTGCGCATCACGTCCCAGTGTTTCTGCATGAAAAGCACGCCCGGCCGCGACGGGTGCATGGCGATTCGGTGCACGCAGTGTCCGACTTCGGCGGTGGGATTGGGAATATACTCCGAGCGCAGCCCGCGGTTGATGGGCTTCCAAGTAACGCCGCCGTCGTCGGTCCGAAACGCGCCCGCGGCCGAAATCGCGATGTAGATGCGCTGAGGATTCGTGGGATCGAGCACGATCGTGTGCAGGCACAATCCCCCTGCCCCCGGCTGCCATGACGGTCCTGTGGTGTGTTTGCGCAAGCCTGACAGTTCCTCCCAATTCTGGCCGCCATCGGTCGAGCGGAAGAGCGCCGCGTCCTCGACCCCTGCGTACACGGTATCAGGATCGGTGAGCGAAGGTTCGAGATGCCACACCCGCGCAAACTCCCAGGGGTGCTGCGTGCCGTCGTACCATTGGTGAGTGCCGGGGATGCCGTCGTAGACGAACTTGTTGCCCACGGTGCTCCACGTCTGACCGCCGTCATCCGAGCGCTGCATCGTCTGGCCAAACCAACTGCTCGATTGCGACGCATAAAGCCGATTGGGATCGACGGGTGAACCTTTCACATGAAACATTTCCCAGCCGGCAAAGTGCGGGCCGCTGACGTCCCATTTCTGGCGTTTACCGTCAGAGGTAAGGATGAAAGCTCCTTTGCGCGTTCCCACCAAAACTCGAACTCGGCTCATCGAAGCAGTCCTCTCATTAGGAGCGGCTTAATTCAGGGGCGGAGAAATATCGATTTCAGGTTCGCCACGGCAGCAGCGGCCATAGCCGGCGTTCGCGCAGTAGCAGCCCCAGCCAAACCAGCACACCCACCACGATTGGCGCGAAGAACGGGTCGCTCACGCGGACGTGCGTGGCTGTCGCGCCGCCGAGGTACCCGGTCAGCAGAATGGCGCCTAAAACGGCTGTACGGGGAAACACATACAACACGACACTCGCCAGTTCTACGATGCCCAAGGCAAATGCGACGCCGCCCGGATAGCCGAATTTTTCCATTCCTTCGGCCACTTCGGGCGCGTTCCGCAGCTTCATCGTTGCGCTCATCACGAGTAGGAGTACCGGCAACGCACTGACGACGCAGCCGGCCCAGAACAGCTTACGGGAGACGGGGGCTACCTCGGGCTCTGTGGACATGATCGATTTCTCCTACGGGAAGGCTGACCGGCAAATAAGAGCGCGGCTGACAACTTACCACGATCAATTCCGCCTGGCATACGCCAATCCGGGGGCTCCACTGGTGCATTTAGGTTGCCGGCTGTTGCTCCGCAACGGTCTTCAAGTCGGCCAATCCCTTCTCGAATTGCGAACCGATCATTTGGTCCATGCTGAATATCAGGCCGATCGCCTTCGTGATGAAGTTTCTGCTGCCATCCATGGTCCAGGTGACCTTTGTCTCGTCCCCCTGCGGCTCAAACGTGAATTCGGCCGTGGAGGTGCCCTTAAAGGGCTTGTGGAAATCCAAGCGGAGTTCGACACGATCGTCGGGATGACTCCCGGTGATCGTGGCGCTGCCCGAGCCGACCTGCGAGTTTCCCTCCCAGTGATAGGCGGCGCCGACGCCCGCGGCCGGGCCGTCGTAAGTCAGCTTCATGGCCGGGTCGATTTTGCCCCAAGGGTTCCATGCTTCCCAATGGTGCAGATCGTTGACCTCGCCGAAGACGCGGGCTGGATTGGCTTTGATCATCGTTGAACGCGCGACGCGAAACGTCGATGGTTGTAGCGCCACAACAATCACGAACAGCAAAATGACCGCGACGACGCCGAGCAGAATCTTTACGTACATGCAGAGACCTTCCTCATGAGACCGAAACCAATACTGTTCACCGCAGCACGACTAGAGTCATCGACCTTTAATGCTGAACGATCACCATCCAAGCCACGCGAAACTTGTCGATCAACATGCCAAAGCAGGGAGAGAAAAACGTCTTGGTCAGCGGCAGTTGCACTTCGCCGTCGGCCGCCAGAGGATCGAAAATCTGCTTGGCCTCGGCTTCGCTTTTGGTCAAAACGACGAGCGAAAAACCTTCAAATTCGGGTGTTCCGCCGCACCGACCGTCCGAGGCCATGATTTCCGTTTCCCCCAGCCGAAAGCTGGAGTGCATCACCTTGTTCTCGCTCCCGGGCGGAATCATGCCCGGTTGCGTGGTCTCGGGATTGTCCTTGTAGCGCAGGATGCGAACATCGGTAATCTTGATGGCCGAGCGGTAGTACTCGAGCGCCTCTTCGCACCGGCCATCGAAAAACAGATAAGGTTGCACGTGCATGATGAAATCTCGATGAGGAGTACAGTTTAATTGTTGAACGCTGCCGGCTTATCGTGTTGGCGGGTCGTGCATTGCCGGTGCGGTGCTATTATTTATTCCGCTGCGTTCCGGACGCTGGCGTACGGCATTGAATACCACGTCCGGCACTCGCAAGCGCTGGTCATTCTCGCACGTTTCGCGCACAGAGTTGGGCGACTCGTCCGGGCATTGCGAAAGCGCGGCCAGTTGATCGAACCAGGCAGCGATTTCGCTTCTTAATGGTTCTCCCGGCTGTGGCATGGCTCCCCATACGTCCCAGGGAAGCATTTCCCGATTCGCGAGCGCGGCCAAATCGCGGATCACGTTACCTGCAACGAACCACTCGCCACGGAGGTCGCCGCGACAAATCCCACACGTGGCGGGATCCAACTCGCCCGCGCGACATAAGCGCCACGCCTCGCCCGCGACGAGGAATTGATCACGGGGCACATCCAACACGTCATGCCGGATGCCCAAGGCCGCGCACCACACATTGTCAAATTGCGGATCAGCCAGTGCCCAGCGTGATTCGTCGGTGCGCCAGTACTCGCACACCCAATGATCTTCGCAATAGCCGGGATTGAAGTACTTGCCGAAGCCGCACCGCGCACGTGCAGGAATTCCATGCGCTCGCAATAGCGACACCAATAGCACCACATAGTTGCGGCAAACGCCGACCAACTGCGATTCAGGGGGGCGCGAAACGCCCAGCGGCCGTGCGTCCCGCGCCAAGATCCGCGTGAGCATCTCGGCGACCGGGCGGATGTGCGATTCACTGCTCCGCTCGCTGGGAATTTCCACGCCGTAGGCCGAACCAAAGAATTCGTGCATCATCAAACCCTGCACGACCTTAGCCAGCGCCGGCACCCCCCCTGGCAGCTCCAGAATTAACGCCAAGTGCTCGCCCGCCGCGGTCATCACGCCGGGTCGCAGATAGTCAGCGAACTCGATAGCCACGGTCGTATCCAAGGGACGAGCATCCACAGAAAAAGAATTGCGTGAGAAAAGCACAGGGGGAATGCCTAGCTGCGACTACCCGCCGCGAGCTTTGCGCTCGGCCGCGGCACGTATCTGCGCGAGATCGTGCGCCCATCCCTGCGGCATCCCATCGCGATGTTCGGCGATAATGGCGCCAATCGCGCGATGGGCAAATGACAGGATCGTGGTCGAACCGTTTGCTTTCAGGCGATACTGCACATGGTTCATCGCCGGATAGGACATGCATAACGGGCCGCAAATCTCGAGCAAATGCGGCGGCTTGATCACTTGTACATGCCCCCACAAATGTCCCGCATCATCCCCCAGGTCGCGATACCAGCGTCCCCCGGGCCATGGTTCCAGCTTCATCGGCAGTGCCGACCCAGGACCGGTCGCCATGTGCGGACCCAAGTGTTCCAGCACCGCTTCAAAGACAATCTCCACCGGGGCGTCGATTCGCTCGTCGCGCACGATTTCCAGAGTTTGCACAGCTTGTTCTTCAGCGGTCGCAGCCATGACTAGTCCTCCGCCTGATCCGAATGTTTTCGTGACGCGCTCGTGCGGGCCGAGCGCTCACGGGCCTTGCGTTCGGCGGTCTCACGAATGCGGCCCAGCTGGTGGGTCCAAAAGCGCTCATAATTCTTGACCCAATCGTGCACGGGTTTCAGCTCCCCTGCGTTGAGTTGGTACAAGCGCTGCTGCCCGCGCTTGCTGACCGAGACGATGCCGACTTTACGTAGCACTCCCAGGTGCTTTGACACCGCGGGCTGCGGCAGCCCCAAGCTATCGACCAGCTCGCCGACCGCGTACAAACGGCCGCCGGCCAGAATTTCTATGATCTTGCGCCGCCTCGGCTCGGCGATCGCGTTGAAGACGTCGGTGGTGGTGGCGGCTCGTGGCATGGCTAGATTGTATTCCTATATCGGAATATGTCAAGCGCGACGTTCACTCCTTCTCGAGATCGCGCAAGTTGCGACCAGGCAGTTCGGCAGCGGGTCTCTTGGCGCGGGTGGTAACATGCCGTCTCGGCTCACGGCGAGCGACTACGACGGGGACGCACGCCGGACAACCGTGGAGTGACTGCGCGTGATGACGGTCACCTCGGCGCGGCCGGTTGGCGATGCCCCAGGCGGAGCAATAAGCATGTCTGCCGATTTCGATTACGTGATCGTCGGCGCCGGATCAGCTGGTTGTGTTCTGGCCAGCCGTTTGAGTGAGGATGCGACAACGCAGGTCTTATTGCTCGAAGCCGGGGGACATGACCGGGCGCGCGAAGTGCGCATACCGATTGCGTTTCCCAAGTTGTTCAAAACGCCGCTCGATTGGAACTATGAAACCGAGCCACAAGCACAACTGTCGGGACGCCGGCTCTACTGGCCCCGTGGCAAATTGCTCGGCGGCTGTAGTTCGACCAACGCGATGATCTATATTCGCGGCGCGCCGCAGGATTACGACTCCTGGCACGCCGCGGGCGCCACTGGTTGGCGATATGTCGACGTTCTTCCCTATTTCAAACGCGCTGAATGCCAGGAGCGCGGAGCCGACTCCTGGCACGGTGGCGACGGACCACTCTGTGTGGCGGATCCGCGGCATGTGCACCCGCTGTCGCGCGCCTTCGTTGCTGCCGCTGTGGAGTGCGGACTGCCGGCCAACGACGATTTCAACGGCGCCCAGCAGGACGGGGCCGGCCTGTTTCAAGTCACGCAGCAGCGTGGATCCCGGCACAGCACCGCGGCGGCCTATCTCGCGCCCGCGCGGCACCGCACGAATCTCGAGATTTGCACCGCCGCGCACGCATTGCGCGTGCTGTTTCACAACAAGCACGCCGTGGGGGTCGAGTTTCTGCGAGACGGCAAGAAAGAGCAAGTCCGCGTCCGTCGCGAAGTTGTCCTGTCTGGCGGGGCCATCAACTCTCCGCAGCTGCTCTTGCAATCGGGCATTGGTCCAGGCGACCAGCTCGCGAAGCTGGGAATTGGGGTGGTGCACGACGCGCCCGGCGTGGGTCAAAATCTGCAGGACCATCTGGTCGTGCCGGTGCTGTTTGAATGCACGACGCCCATCTCGTTCGCGAGTGCCGAAACTCTGTTCAACTACCTTAAGTACCTCCTGATACGGCGCGGCCCCTTTGTGTCGAACATCGCCGAGGCCGGCGCTTTCATCCGTACGCGTCCTGAACTGCCGGCCGCCGACCTGCAATTGCACTTTGGGCCCGCGTTCTACCTGGACCATGGATTCGTTCAGCCGGAAGGTCATGGCTTTACGCTGGCCCCCACGCTGCTGAGACCTGCGAGCCGCGGCAGTATCTCGTTGGCCGCGCGCGACCCGCTCGCGGCTCCGCGCATCGAACCAAATTACCTGGCAGCGGACAGCGACCTGCAACTGCTGGTCGCGGGGGTAAAGCTGGCGCGGCGCATCGCCACGACACGGCCGCTCGCCGATTTCCGGCGGCGCGACTATTGTCCGAGTGAAGAGGCGCAAAGCGACGAAGCGATCACTGCACATATTCGCGCGCACGCGCAAACCATCTATCACCCTGTCGGAACCTGCCGCATGGGCACCGACGACAGGGCGGTCGTCGACCCACGATTGCGCGTGCACGGCATCGCCGGATTACGTGTGATCGATGCCTCGGTCATGCCGCAGATCCCCGGAGGCAACACTAACGCGCCGGTCATCATGATCGCGGAAAAGGGAGCCGACCTTCTCCGCGGCGACGCGCGGAGTTAATTTTCGTACCAAGCGGCGCCACGACCAAATGCGTTTTCCGAGCGCACGTCGCGGTCCTCGGAAC
>CAMFLN010000104.1 GCA_945957305.1 uncultured Planctomycetaceae bacterium
GGCGAGAACCGGGCGTTCCTCTGGACACCGGGAGGTGGCATGCAGAACCTCGGCTTGATCGGCGCCGGGGACAGTCAAGCATTGGACATCAACAACAACGAAAACATTGTTGGCGTGACGGGAATTACCTCCCTCGGAGACTCGAATCGGGCCTTTCGTTGGACCCCCAGCACAGGAATGGTCTTAATTGACAGCGAAAATTCGGGCCAGGCGTCGGGGCTCAATTCCAATGATGTAGCAATCGGCCACCGAAATCTTCCTACTGGTAACGCCACCCGAGTTCGAACCTGGTCTCCAACAGATTCCATTGGCAATCCCTATCCATTCGCGAATTTATATGGCATCGCGATCAACGATCTTGGGCAGTTTGTCGGCGCCGACCCGAGCCAATTTGGCCCTGTACGTGGTCGTTACAGCCCTGGCTCAGGCCCGACAATCAATCTCAATCAGTTTATCCCAAGTGATCTGAACAACGCGCGACAAATCGTTGGGTATGAGCGGATTGACGCCCAAAGCGGGCTTGCCGGACTCATTGATCTCGACACCAATACGAAAACCATTCTTGGCAAGCTGGCGCCCAGCGACGCATCGTCGCAGGCCCTGGGGATCAATCAGGCCGGAACCATCGTGGGCGTCTCCGGCGCGTCGGGCGCTTTCATCACCGACCAGAATCACAATCTGCTCAGCCTCACATCGCTGCTCGATCCAGCGTTTAGCGGCTGGACGATTCTATCCGCCGACGACATCAACAACGCGGGCCAAATCGTTGCCCTCGGCCAGTTCCAAGACGGCTTACAACATGCCGTCTTGTTGAGTCCCGTGCCCGAGCCGAGCACTTGGCTGTTGGCCACTATCGCCGTACTGTCGGTCGCCCTGCGCCGATCGTACTTGCACCACTGTTGATTGATGTGTCTCTGTTCAAGCCTGGCAATTTACCTCTTCAGATCTAATCAGACTCAGTTGGGAGTGCAATGTATGAGAACCGGAATCCAAGTGTTCGTGATTGTTTTGGTAGGAATCGCATTCGCACTGCCAGCCCAGGGCCAATTGGTTGTGCAACCGGGGCAGAACCTAAATCATTCCTGCAACGGAGAGCCGATCAGAATCGACGCCGTGGACGGCCAATCGCGTGTGACGCTGACAGGTAACACTCCGTCACTGACCATTCGACGCATCAATGGTCAATCAATCGTCGACGCGTCTGGACTGCAAGCTGATCGCATCGAAATTACCGAAGAAATTAACGGCCAATCTCTGCTGATTCTGAAGGGAGAGGCTGCTGAGGTCAGGATCAACAAGATCGATGGCCAATCGACTGTCGATGCGTCGGGGCTCAGCGCCGGAAATGTGTCCATCGTCGACAAGATCGACGGACAGAGTGATTTGGTCAGCGGTGCTCGCACGCTCAATGTCAACCTCGTCAACGGACAATCGGTGATTGTGAGTCGGGTGAGTGCCGGCGGTCGAATTCGGGTTGAGTCGATGGACGGCCAGTCCCGTGTTCTCTGGACGGGCTCTGACGACGTACAAGCGAGCGCCGGAGCCACGGGAGGACGTTCACGGATGATTCGATTGAAAGGACGCTGATGGGCAGGCGTCGTAAAAGTGTAAATCACCGTCGTTCGAGCCTGCCTGGAGTACCGCTCGTGAAATACTTTGTTCTTTCCGCTTGCCTCGGAATCCTCACGCCGATTCCAGCGATTGCCGCCACGACTTACACCGTCACCGATTTGGGGACACTTGGCGGCACTTCCAGCTACGGAACCGCGATTAGCGAATCCGGAAAAGCGACGGGAGCGTCGTTACTCTCCGGCGGCCAGACACACGCGTTCATCTGGGATGCGGTGAACGGGATGCAAGACTTGGGTGCGATTGGTGGCGGCGATAGCCACGGATTGGATATCTCGGACGACAACATTGTCGGAGATACTTCGGGCCAGGCGTTTCGGTATACGCCAGCGACGGGGATGGTTTTGATTGATGGTGCGAATACCGGAGCGGCTACTGGGTTGAATGCTGGGAAGAGCGCGGTGGGATACCGCGACAATGGAGTTGCTAGCCGAATTCGTACGTGGTCGCCTTCGGATGTCCCCGCGAGCATTTATCCCGCGTCAGATCTTCGAGCGGTTGCCGTGAATGACCTCGGACAATTTGTAGGTGTCAATACCTCAGCAAGTGGCGGCATCTACAGTCCTGGGTCGGGACCATTTACGCCACTGGGAACATTTGTTCCAACGGATGTCGATAGTACTCGGCTGATTACGGGTTCGATCGGCGGAATTGCTGCGCTGCTGGATTTCGATACCAACACCACAACGCTTTTGGGCAAGCTATCACCAACCGACGCGGTTTCCCGTGCTCTGGGGATCAGCCCCACAGGTACGATCGTCGGCGTGTCAGGTGCGATCTCGGGGAATGCGACCCGAGCGTTTGTCACGGATACCACCTCTCTGACGATTCAAGACCTGACTTCGCTTCTGGACATCAGCTTTGCAGGCTGGACGATTTTGTCCGCCGACGATGTAAACTCCACAGGCCAAATCATCGGCGTCGGCCAGTTCGGCGGCGTCAGCCACGCCGTGATTCTCACCCCCGTGCCCGAGCCCAGTACCTGGCTGCTGGCGGCCGTCGCGGCGCTGCCGCTCGCCTTTCACCGACGCACTCGCTGCCATCGTTAGTGAGCGCCAAGCACCTGGCGATCGCCAAGCAGAGCACAGTGTGGATCTGCAGAGACTTTTGGCCCGACATTACTGGAGCACGCCAATGTTGAAAGCGCAACTTCGCAACTCATCTCTCACGCGGTGCGGCGTTTTATCGTCTTTATGCGTACTGCGCGTTGCAATTGCGTTCATCGCTCCGCACGCGCACGCCGCCGGGATTCCCATCTATGGTGGTCCTGCCTATTCCAGCGCGACGAAGACCGGCTATCGGGGTAATAGTGGTCATAGCCAATTCCTCGCGATCGATGTCAACAATGCGGGGACCGTCGTCGGTACCGGATCGAAAACCATCGCGGGTGTCGGACAAGGATTTCGCGGTCTGCAGTGGGGCGCCACGCAAAGCGGTGTCACCGAGTTTCAAACGGGCGATACAACCGACGGCTATCGTGGTTATGCCGAACTGATCAACGACGGCAACACTGTTGTGGGAAGTGGGATCAAGTACACCGCGGGCGTTGCGAGCAGCGCAATACTGCAATGGAATGCTGCGGGAATGCCCACGGAGTTGCAGAATCTTCCCAATGACGGCACCTTCTACTACTCTCCCTCGCTCGGGGATATGAATAGCACCGGGACAATCGTGGGCACTGATGCCAAATTTGTCTATATCGGTTCGGGCGGAGGAGCGCAATCCACCACGAGTTCGGCTGTGCGCTGGGATGCGGCCACCGGCGCCATCACGCGGCTGGGCAATCTGGGACTTCCCGAAACAGGCAGCACCGGAGCGCTCGCGATCAACGCCACGGGCACGACGGTGGGTTATTCGACTGACGTTACTAACGGGGGCGGCCAGTCATTCGCCGTGAAGTGGGAAGCGAACGGCCTTTCGCCGATACCGCTGCCTAACCCGGCTACTGGTGCCACGTACTACGGAACAAGAGCCGAGGACATCAGCGATGCCGGCATCATTGTCGGAAACACGCAACGGTACACCAGCAATGGCGGCAACATCAACGGATGGGGCGGGCGGGCCGTGCGCTGGGACCTGGCCGGCAACTCGACAGAACTAGGCAACCTCGGCACCAGCAACAACAGCTTCGATGGATACACCAACACCCACGCCAGCGCCATTAACGCGGCGGCGACCATCGTCGGATACGCAGACAAATGGGTGAACGGAGTCAATATCGGCACTCGAGCTGTGCGGTGGGACGCGGATAGCCCGTCGGCTGTGCAGTTGGGTGACTTGGGAACGAATAGCACCGCTGGCGTAGAAGGTGCGACCACCGCGTATGCCTACGACATCAATGCCGCGGGAATCTCCGTCGGTCAAGCGGTGAAATACGTCGCCGGAGTCTACCAGGGATTGCGGGCCGTCGCCTGGTCCGCGGACGGGACGGCCATCGATCTGAACACGCTAATCGCCCCCGACAGCGGCTGGTTGCTGACCAACGCCTACCAGATCACGGACACAGGCTGGATGATCGGAGTGGGGACTTTTACGCCCGGCGGAGCTGACGCGCCGTACGAGAGGGCCTTTCTGATGAACATCAACGCCCCCGAGCCGAGCACCTGGCTGCTAGCCGCGATTGCCGCAGTGCCGATCGTCGTTTGTCAGCTGCGGAGACTTGTCGGGTCGGCTGCCTCGAACGGGACCGCGACAGTCTGGAGCTACTTCGCCGACGCGCGCGGATGACTATACGCAAAGCGACCTCAATGCATCGGAGCGAGTCCTAATTCAGATACACCGGCTTTGAGAGCAGATTTGTCAGCATGTAGTACAGATAATCAAGATTGCTTCGGGTATAATTCCAGAGCCCGGCACAAATCTTTGGGCGATCGACTGAAAGCAGCTCCTGGGCGCCGCTTTGGGTGCAAGCCTTGGTCTTGCGAGACAACGGTTACCGCTGCGACATCTCACACTCTCCAGTTGCTGCGTCCGCGAATCCGGTGGGAATCCCTTCTACCTGCAAGAGGGCAAGGTCAAGTCTGCAAGATCCATCACAACAACTCGTGGGCCGTTTGACACGGCCAAACGTCGTAGTGAATTCCAGGGGCTCCTTCAGCACATCGTTCAATAAGGTCAGCAAGCGTCTTCTCCGACATGACCAATTCGCTCGCGCTTAAAGGAGGGGTTCGGAGCTCGCATCGCCACGTCCCAGCGGGCGGCCAATGCCCCAATAGGCCGGTTCCGCTGCAACTCTTTCGCGATAAACTCCGGCCCGTTGTCACTACGGACGTGTTCGGGTGCGCTTAAGGACGGCAGTGGCCGACTTCGCAATCCCGCAGGCAACTCGGTCTGGAGCACGTCACTCATCGCTGTGCCGTTGATAACGCGACCCGTTGTGGTGCAAACAGAATCCAGTCGCATTCGGATGATCGCTGCCGTACCAATCTCGGTTCGTCGCTCGCTATGTGTGGTTGCCGACTGCTGGCGTGCACCCAAAGGTTGTACAGGAGCGCCTCGGGCATTCGCAGATTGGCATTACGCTTGATACGTACAGCCATGTCCTACCGACAATGGGCATCGCGGCCGCGAGCAAGCTTGACGGCGTGTTGCGGTTGCATTCAAAGCGACATGCCACATCTGTCAGCCAGCTGTAACGGGAACGAACGCATCGGTCGATGTGACCGAACCTCGCTGGTTTCTGACGACACGTTCCCGAGAAACGGTCGTAATTCGAGAGTGCGGCAAAACGGATGAGTTCTTCTGGATCGCCGGCTGGCCGCTAAATGGAGACCCGGAATCAGCAGTGCATTGACGAGGTGACAGCAGTCGTTGGACTCGCGGAGCAATGAAAAGGAACCATGCCAGAGTCCCGCAATCAAAAGTACGGCAACGATTAGGACGGAACTTGGTCTTGGCCGCTCCGATCGCGAATTAATCCAAGTGGACCGATTCTTCTTGTAAACGTTAGTCCAGGAGCTTAACCTCAGTACATTGGACCTCTACTCCATTTGGATTGGGGCAGCTCGCCAATTCTGCTTGCGTTTGACGTGCTGATTGTGCGGCCACATACTCGCCACATGCTGCAATCCGGCGTCTATCTTTTTCAAGCATCCAATTAATCGTGCCTCGCGCAACATCCGGCTGCGCGCAGTAACTTGGCTGACCCTGCAATGCGAAACACGCATTCCACTCGCCAGTTTTGTTCATTAGCCATGAAGTCCGTACCAAACGAGTAACCACGTATGCGCTTCCGTGTTCGACTATTACGTCTCGCCGCGATGTGCCTAGCTCTGGTTCCGTGTCGCATTGCCGCGGCCGTCACCCTCCACCCTGGTGATATCGTAGTGGCAGGGCAAGACACCAACAAAAACGGGGTCGTGTACCAGGTCGATCCGATCACCGGCGCTCACACGATTATCTCAGATAGCACGCACGGCTCCGGCGCGCAACTGCACAACATCAGCGCCGTTACGATGGCCTCCGATGGCGATCTCTGGGTCGTGCAGGGCGGACAGCAAGGACCGGGCATCCCGACGTACCCGGCTCAGATCTTCAAGATTGATCCCGCGACCGGCAATCGAGTCACTGTCATCAATATGGGCTCTATGACGCCGGTCATGGCGCGGGAAGTTAGCGGCCAGCTGATCGTAACGATCGCCTTCGACGGGATCTACTCACTCAACCCAAGCAATGGAACGCACACGAAAATTACCGGTGGCACGACAGGCTCGGGACCGGCGTTCGCGTCTCCAGCGCTGTTTTCAATCTCCGGCAATAACGCGTTCGTTACGGATTATCAGGCCGGTGTGTTCCGAGTCAATTTGACAACGGGAGCGCGGTCGCTGGTTAGTTCCGCCAGTGTCGGAACCGGTCCTTATGCCACGCCAATTGACGTCGCGCTCGACAGCGCTGGAAATCTGATCACATCGACAGGACTTCCCGGGATCTTGCGCATTGATCCGGCCACGGGTAACCGCGTAGCGATCTCCAGCGCCACCGTGGGAGGTGGCGTGCCACTGACCGTTTCGAACGCTGGGGTTAATACCCCGATGACGCTAGCGGGTTTGGCAATCGGCCCTGATGGCTCGATCTACACCGCGGAGTTCTTCAATTCCGCCGGCGGCGCCACGGGCATTCTAAAAATCGATCCCGTCACCGGAAATCGCCAACTTCTGGCGAATATGACCGGTGAGGCAAATCAACTCTACGGAGTAACCATCGTTCCGGCCAACGTGCCGGAACCGTCGACGATCACGCTGGCGGCACTAAGCATTGTCTTGTTGTTGTTGCGAAGGCCCTCGCGATCGACGGATGTTCGATCTCATCGCGCCGGCTACGATCCCTTTTAAGCGCCTTCGTCACGATCCAATCCAGTGCTACACGCACTAGACCGCTGAGTGTTTCGGCCTCAAGCACATGATTGGCGGCGATTGACGCCGACTCGTTCGTCGTACTCGGCCGTGTGCTGGGCTTAGGCCGCTCTCAGTACAAGACCTTCGGTTTGATTGGCTTCGCAGCCGGGTCAGAACGCCTCCAATTGGCTGCCGAGCGCCATTCGCAGAAAAGGGCTGCGTTTCCGAGATTCGAAACCCGTCCCGTCAAAGGGATGCCTTTTGGCACGGGCGCGAGCGTCACTTAACGGTGGTTTGATTGGAGCCCGAGAAAACGGTTGGATTGATGCGACGGTGCCTAACACTTCGAGCGCAGATTGACGATACGCATTGCCGCTGCATCGTAAAACATTGCCGGTCCCTCAGGTTGTAACGGCAAATGCCGTGCGCATTCGCGTGCCCATGCAGGCCCGTAGACGCGGATTGCTGCGGTCAAATGCTATCACCACCGCCCAAATTGCACCGAGTGGCGCCGGGTGGCGGTTCGTCGAGCAAATCTGCAACTTAGCCGCGATTAAAGGAGAACTCTCAAGGACCGGTCCCAGTCTGCGGCGCGTCGCCGTGGCTCTCTGCATGTCAGCCCCCTCGATTAATCCAGTCGCAATGCGCCGTTGTAGCATTATCTCCTCCCCGTCGCCTTCGATTGCCGGCCTGGCCCTTGTCAGAGTACCCGGGAAGTGGGACAATGCATGCATCTCCCTTCTATGAAGGCTGACTCTTTGTGCAGCCCGCTCTTTTCGAGCCTTCCTCCATAGATCTGAGCGAAACCGATCTTGGTGGTGTTCTTGCGCTCGCAGGACGTGCTTTTCCGCGGGCGGCTTGTTCGATTTCTGCCGTGCTGTGGCGACTCGCCGCTTGTGGCGTCCGGCGCGCCAAATCCCAGATCGATCAGGTGCGTGTCCCTCTCAAAAGGCGCGAGGAGGCAAGGTCATGGACAATGTTCCCGTGTGGATTCGCCCCTTAACAAACGTCTGCGTGGTGCGCGTCGAGAATCGATGGGAGGTCGATTGGCTATTGAAACGTCTCAGCCAGTCATTCGTGTTCAAGACCAGCGAGCCGATGAGCGAGGATCAAAACTCCTCGTGCTCGACGTTCCGCTTGCCGTATAGCTCGCGGATGCCGCGTCGCGACCTGGAACGCCTGCTTGCCAGCATCCCCGAGATCCACGTGA
>CAMFLN010000105.1 GCA_945957305.1 uncultured Planctomycetaceae bacterium
TGCTAGTGCCGTTCAGGACATTGGAGCCAGTGAGCGCATAATGCCCGTTGGCATCGATGAAGTTCCCTGTGTTGGGCGTGTTGCCGGGCAGCGCCGAAGTTGGCACGGCATTGCTCGAAAAAGGGTACTTGTAGTACGAACTTGTCGCCGGGTTGTAATAAGCCGCCTTGAACCACTCGTCTTCGCTGGGAATGAAGAATCTTGCGCTCGCATTGCGCGTGACGAGGTTCAATGCCGTCGCCGCTATTGCGCCATTGAGCGTATAAGCGCCGGTTTCCGTCGTGCCTGGTCCTTCGGCGCCCGTCGGTTGTCCGTTTTGCATCCAATTGGCAAAGCGGGCCGCGCTGCCCCAACTCACCACGGCGACCGGAAGGTTGGCCGAGTTGCCGATAAGGCTGTAAGTGTAGCTGCCCGACGAGCCGCCGCGGGCAATGCCAGCGACGGTGGATAACGTGCCCATCGTGGGGTCGTAAAGATGGTAAGGGTCGGCAGCCGCCACGGAATTCAAGAAAGCCGTGTATTGCCCAATCGTCACGTCGTAGGTGCCAATGTTGTACGTGTAAGGCACGGCACCGAAGAGCGACCCGAACAGATTGTCGGGAGCATTGCCGGGATTGCCGACACGAGACCAGGCCATGGTGACGGGGTCGGCCAAAACAGTCAGAGGGTTGATGGCGAAGAGTGCCGTGAGGAGAACAACAGCAATTGCTTTGTGCACGAGCTTCCCCCGCGACGATTCTCTTCCGATCAGTTAAATGCCATCAACGCCATATGATTTTCAGACGATCAGTGGTTGTCAATCATTTCCGACGAAGTTTTGGAAACTTTTGGCAGGCAACTGGATTTCGGCACTACATCACATAGGCACCGCAGTGGGACTGTGGGTGAGAAACCCTCGCCGGACCACATTGGCGGTAAATTGAAATCCCAGGTTGGCAATGCCCGTGTTTCCGAGAGCTTGGCTAAGGCTGATGCTGTTGAAATTCAACGACGCGTACTTCGCGCGCGTGACGCCCCTGTTTCATGAGAGATAGGAATTGTGTTGGTCATTAACTTACTCCTTGTCTAGTGGCCAAGAATTTGTCGTGCTAACTATCTCGCCAACCGCGACGGCGATTCCAGCGCCGCGCTCCGTAGCATTGGACGCCCTTCCCGTTGCCTGGGTGAGCGCAACATGCGAACTCCGAGCAGCAATGCGCCCGCAAGCATCAATACTACCCCGGCTGGCTCTGGCACTGAGTTGTACGTAACCTGAAAATGAAAGGTGGAAAAGTCGACAGTCGCCGTGAAAGGTACGTAGTAGAAAAACCGGTCGCCCGGGTTCAGTACATGCGAGGTGGGAGGCGGAAAAAATGCAACCGTATTGCCACTGATTGAATAAGTCCACAGATCGCCTACGACGAACGGCGTGACGTTGAAGGTAGGCTGATAACTCGCGACAGGTTGGTTCATCACGGTCACGCCGGCCGGCAATCCAAAAAATGTGACGTCGATCTCCGAGACTGCGACGTTTCCCTGAAACGGAGCTGTGCCCTTAGACCGTCCCGGCATGCCCCAATTCGTCACACTCTGGAAGCCACCGTTTTGCGTCAGCCATTGATCGCCAAAGGGGTCCGTTCCGCTTTGCCCCGCCCCGCTCCAGATCAAGTCAGCACACGCGGTTTGGGCCAAGAGTCCTATCAGGCAGAGGAAAGCAACAACTCCGAGGTGCGCGACTCCAAAACGTTGATTGGTAGTCATAGAGCTGTGCTCCAAGGCGATACTAGGTCGGATATAGCTTCGGCATCAGCATCACGGCCGACGCGACAAAGCTGCTCCGGGGCGTTCGTTAAGTTGCTGGAATAGGATCCTTCCAGCCGCGAGAACGTTCAAGTTAGAAATGCGTTAAGCAACTCCAAGTTGAAAACGCATGGTCTTCAACCCACTTATCCAACATCCCGACGAGTTGGGTCGAGGACACCGTTTGAGCGCAGGTTTTTGGGCCTGGTAGAATCGAATTGGATTGGAGTCGGAGGTGGTTAGGGCGCGCCTACTACCGGGGGCCCCAAAGACGATGCTCGTGCAAACAAGAGTGTGTTTATTCGCGTGCGCGAAAAAGCAGGGCACGGACGATCCTGCGTGCACGCGCACAAATACGCGCGCGGCTAATCGGCGTGCCTGCTTATGCCGGTTTGAACGCGCTGTCCGACGCGCCAGGTAATACCTGGCCTAGCGCCGTGGCGCGATCCCTTCGAACTTGGCGATGATCCCGAGCATGATTTCGTCGGCGCCGGCGCCGATCGACATCAAGCGCGAGTCGCGGAAGTAGCGGGCCATGGGGTATTCTTCCATGTAGCCCATGCCGCCGTGGAATTGCACGCAGGTGTCGGCGACTTCGCGCACCAGACGGCCGGCCTTGAGCTTGGCCATCGAGGCTTCGCGGGTGTAATCCAGCCCGCGGTCCATGATGCGGCCGCAGTTGTAGCACATCTGCCTGAGGAACTCGACTTCGCTGATCAGTTCGGTCAGGCGGAAGTAGATCCACTGGTTCTCGATCAGCGGTCGGCCAAAGGTTGATCGACCGCGGCAATATTCGATCGTCATCTTCAGGATTTTCTCGGCTCCGGCCGCGGAACCAAGCGCGCTGACCAGCCGTTCGTTCTGGAACTGCTGCATCTGATAGATGAAGCCCATTCCTTCTTCGCCGATGCAATTGTCCACGGGGACACGACAATTGTCGAAGACCAATTCGGCCGTGTCGCTGGCCCAGTTGCCCATCTTCTTCAGCTTCTTGCTGACCGAAAAACCCTTGGTGTCGGTCGGGACGACGATCAGCGACATGCCTTTGTAGCCGGTGCCGGGCGTGGTGCGCGCCAAGAGGCAGATCCAATCGGCTTGTGCGCCGTTGGTGATGTACATCTTGCTGCCGTTGATGACGTAATCGCCCCCATGGCGTTCGGCCTTGGTGCGAATCGAGGCGACGTCCGATCCGCCGCTGGGCTCGGTCACGGCCACGCTGCAGACGGCGTCACCCAGGATGGCCGGTTCGAGATACTTTTTCTTCAGCTCGTGCGAGCCGTAGCGCGCCAAGGCCGGCGTCGCCATGTCGGTCTGCACGCCCATCGCCATGGGAATCGCGCCGCCGTTGCAGCGGGCCAGCTCTTCGGCCATGGCCATGTTGTACCAGTAGTCGCCACCTGACCCGCCGTACTCGACCGGGTACGACAGGCCGAGCAGGCCCAAGTCGCCGGCCTTCTTGAACAAATCGTGCGCGGGAAAAATCTCGTCTTCTTCCCACTCGTCCATGTGGGGATTAATTTCTTCGTCGACGAAGCGGCGGACCGTCTCGCGAAACAGTTGATGGGCTTTGGTAAAGCCGGTTCCAGGAATGACCGCTTCGTCTTTCTGCAGAGTGTCTGTCGCCATGATTTGAATCCGAGATTTCCCAGAAGAGGTTGAGCTTGCACCCGACTCAGGCTCGCCATGGCCTTGATTGTAGCAATGCGTGCCCGAGCCCGCGTCTAGCGCGGTGGAATTGCCGGAATTTTTAGCGGACACGATCCGGCGCGCCGCTCCGCTCACCGGAACCCGGTTGGAAAAATGGCCGGGAACGGCGCTGGTTAGTCGTCGCGCTCCGTCGAGGCAGCCACCAGCGTCGTCTCATTGTCCGGCAAGAGAACGTCCGAATCGTCGGCATGCGACGCGAATAACTGCGATCGCGCCCGAGAATCGGTCCCTGGCAAGGGAGCAGGCGAGACCGAGGCGGTGGCGGCCACCGCTTGCGCGGCAACCGAAGCCTGAGCCACGGAACCTGCTAACCAACCGGCCGGATCGCTGACGGCAGGCGGCGACAGCGGATCACTAGCAAAGACCGCATCGGCCGCCGACGCGGTCGAGCCAACTGTCGGCGACGAGCCCGATTCCTCTGCCGCATTCGCCGTTGCCGGCAGAGCAGCGGCGTTACCACCGACTTGCTGCGTGGCGACAATCTGTGACGAGACCGCGCTCGAGCCGTGCGTATTGTAATAGGTGATGGCCGTCACGAGATCGCCCAGGTTGAAGAATCCATCGCCGTTCACGTCGAGGAACGGGCCATGCGCGCCGAGGCCTCCCAGCTGAGCGGGTGGACTCTGCAAGTTCACCGAACCGAACTGGTTGAATTGACCGACCAGGGTGATGATATCTCCCAGGTTGATGAAGCCGTCGGCATTGATGTCGTAAGCGCTCGTCGTGTTCTGCCAGAGCGAGGCCAAAGACAGGCCGAGGCTCACCGCGTTGGCAGTTCCAGTGACCCGCACCAGGTAATCTGTACCGGACGAAAGCAGCGAGCTGAGCTGCACTTTGCCCAGCGAATTCACCTTGCCGGTGGCAAGCAGGTTCAAGTTCTTGTCGTACAGCGCCAGTTCCAGCGGAGACGTCGCCGAGGCCGTGATGTTGACCGTGCGGCTTTGGGTGGCAGTGAAACTGTACCACTGTTGCCCCTGTACTCCTTGCGTGGCGTTCAAGGTGCTGACAAGCGAACCCAATGTCGTGGCCGTGGGGGTCGCGGCCGCGATCGGCGGATCGAAATTGCCCACGATCGGCAGCGCCGTCTGCGCGCCAAACTGCGCGGAGATGTCCGCGCCGAGCGGAGCGGGGCTGAACGGATGATTCAGACCCGTGGGATCAGCGGCCGTGATATTGCTGGAAATCAACCAATACCATTCCCCGTTCTGCACGCTCGAACCGCTGGTGCGCGGCTGATAGAGTCCCAGGTCCGCATGGCCGTCCTGGTTTATATCCGCCGCGACAGCCACTCCGCCGACCCCCGCGAAACCAAAATTGATCGTGGTGTCGACCGTGCCGCTCCAGGCCGGTTTGCCGCCGTTGAGGTGACCGAAGTTGATCTGAAAGCGGCCATTCAAGTAGGTCGCCAGGTCAATGATATTGTCACCGTTGAAATCTCCGACGACGGGCTGTCCGCGCAGTTGGCTGGTGACGACCGTGGCGCTGCCGTCGATCACATGATGGTTCGACGTGTCGAGATACCACCTGGTGCCATCGAAGAGACCGATCTGATCGCCGTCAGCGGCAACACCGTCGAAGTTGCCTCCCACCGGCGTGGCGTTGATCTGGTAGCCGGCCGGCTGGACCGTGGCGAAGTCTCCCTGGGCGGTGTCGATAATACCGTCCGAGTTCGTATCGATGAGCCAGCGGAATGCGCCGACAATGGGGTCATAGCCATAGGCGGCCAGCTGGTCGAAGCCAACCTTCGACTGCCCGGCACTCGGGCCCTTCGCGCCAATCAACCGCTGCGAGAGGAAGTCTCCGGAGAAGACCGCGTCGTGGATATTCATCGGCGAAATCTTGCCCTGCAGCGCCGGCGCCACGCCGAGCGTGAAGGTCAGATCCCGATTCGTGGCATCCACGTTCGTCGGGTCCCAGAACATATTGCCATTGGCGTCGACGTAAATGCTGCCGGCCGCATAAGTGCCGATTTCGGGCCGGCTATCGACCGTAAAGCGCGCGACGAAATTGCCACCAGGCTGTCCGTCCCCCGAGGGGAAAATCGGAGCGCCGTTGGGTTCGATGGCATTGCTCTCGCCATCGAGTTTGTTGCCGGCCGGATCGACCAGCGCCGTGTCCTTGATCGTCAGCGTAAAGCGATCGTCCGGCAGCGGCTGGGCAAAGACGAGCTTCACCGTGGCGGTGGCCGGTTGTCCGTTTACGAGCGGATCCGCCGTAACGATGATCTGGCTGATCGAGATCACGCCGTTGGCATCGCCGACCAACTGGTAACCCCCAGGGCTCGAGGCGATGTCCGCCAGGATGGCCGGGTCCGTGGGGAAATTCGTGGTATCCCGCGAGGGATCGTCGACAATGTGCAACGTCAACGCATAGACCAGTGGCGTCGGGCCGGCCGAAGCGTTGTCCGGCTTCAATCCAAAGATGTTGTACGACGAGGCAACCCCGCCGGTCGTGATGATCTGAATCGGCGGAGTCGCCGGCGCGCTGGGGGGCGGAGCAATCTGCGGCCCCTGCGTATCAAGGAAGATCTTGAGCTGCATGGTGCTGTCTTCGCCATCGGCGCCATTCGTATTGATGTTGCCGGCGAGATCTTCGGCCGTGATGAACAGTCGGCGCAGACCATCGTAGCTATTGAAAAACTTGGGATCGTTCAAATTCACCGTCGAGGTGATCGTCCATTGCCCGTTCGGATTGGCATTCGTGCCGTCGATCGGCACGGCCGTGGTCTGGCCGAGCAGCACTGGATTTCCCGAACTGTCGATCGCGAAGAGCTTGATGATCGCATTCGATTCGGCTGTGCCGAAGAAGGTCGGCGTCGTGACGTTGGTAATGCGATCGGCCAGCGTGAAGGAGTCGGTCGTCCCCAGCGCACCCGAATCGCTGGTCGGCGCCAGCCCTGTGCTGGTGCCGGTCGGCGAGACGATGCCAAACCGCGCCGGAGGAATAATGGTGTCGACCGTGATGTTTTGCACCAGGCTATTCGCGCCGAAACCTGTTTGCGAGGGCGTTGACGGGGCCGAAAGTTGCGGATCGACCATCTGCACCGCCGCCACTAAACCATGCAGGCCATCCTTCAGTACGACCGTGGGAGCCAGCGTGGAAATGTCGATCTGGTATAAGCCTGGCAGCACCTGGCCCGGATTGGCCGGGTCGGGCGAGGGGATCGCAAAACCAATCAGGTTGGGCGGAGCGCCAGGGGTGCTCGTATCGAACAGCGCCACGCGATACCCGGCCTTCGTTCCGTCGGAGTAAGGGATGGGAATCTTGCCGATCGGCGGGGATCCCGGCGTTGGGGCACCATTCACGAGGTTGCCTGGCAGGTCGTTGGTGAAGACTCCGTCATCGAGCCGGATATAAATCACCGGCTGATTGTCTTTGGTCACATTGTCGAACTGCGAGCGGCCCGTGTCGTCCTGCGCGGCGTTCGAGGGCAGGTCGCCCGTGCCGTTGTTGCGTGACAGTTCCAGGTTATACGGAGTCGGCGCGGGTGTATTGATGATCGTGGCGTTGTAGGCGTTGACGACAGGCGAGAAGGCCCCTTCGGTGATCAGGCCGAACACGTGCAGGTAATAGGTCTGGCCGGCCACCGCGGGAATGCGCACCCGCGCACTGCCGGTCGGGGGCAATCCCGAGCCGAAACTCAAGGGAGTCACCAGCGCAGAAACGGCCGCGTTACCCAAGATGTTGCCTTGCCCGTCGACGACCTGGGCGTTTAGCTGTCCACCCCCTGGCAACAGGCTGGTCGAAAAATCCTTGAAGTAGACCTGGAAGTCGAGGGTGCCCGTCTGTTGCGCGACGAACCGATAGTAGTCCTGGTCGGCCGGCGCCGGCGGATTGGCGTTCGAATTGGGAAAGATCGTGGCGTTTTGAATTTGCAACGTCGAACCCGAGCCGATGAATGCGGCGTTGGCGATCGACTCGTTCGCTTCGTAGTTGTCGGGGCCCATATCAAGCAATTGCGGCTGACCATCGGCCCCCGTCGAAACCAGTGGCGAAACGATTTCGACGTTTTTGTAGGCAATATCCGGTTGTGCGACGGCAGCTGTGTAAACGCGCACCACCCCCGTGTTCGCAATTCGTCCCTTGTTAACGACGACGAAGTTCGTGGCGCCTTGCGCATTGACGATCAAGGCATCACTGGCATTGGGATCGCCGCCGTCGATCGTGATTGGCAAGCCGCCGGTCGCCGCAGGCGCTTGGTTGACCGAAAACGTGTCATCGCCCGCGAGCCCCGAGACGACCAGCGACGAAACCGTCGGGGCCAAAGTAACCGTCTTCAGAATATTGCCGCCGGTCAAAAAGCCGACCGTGCGGGTCGCGCCGGCCACTATGCTGATTAAGTCGCTGTCCGACGTGCCGTTGACGAAGGCTTGTTTCGTTTTGCCCAGGGTGAATGTTCCCACGATGGCTGAGAAATTGATCGCGGGCGTGGTGGCGGCACTACTGGTCACGATGCCGGAACTGCTGTTGAGGCCCCCTTCGTTGATCGGCGAGTAAGTCAGGTTATCGGCGCCGGTGCCGAGAACGGTGAGATTGTCCCCCACCCCGCTATGGCCAAAGGCGTTGATTGTCGCAAT
>CAMFLN010000106.1 GCA_945957305.1 uncultured Planctomycetaceae bacterium
ACCTCGATTCGTCCAGCAATCTGCGCATCACCGGCGAGCCCGAGGCGGGCGGCGGTCCTCCGGAGCTGGATCTCAGCGATCTATGAAAGGGCGCGAGATAGTCGTCGGCGTGACCGGCGGTGTCGCGGCCTACAAGACCGCGGCCTTGGTGAGTCAATTGGTGCAGGCCGGCGCGGGGGTCTCGGTCGTGCTGACCGCGTCGGCACGGGAATTCATTGGCGCCGCCACCTTCGAAGCTCTAACCGGGCGTAGCGTCCATACCGGCGTCTTTCACGAGCCGGAACACCCGCTGGGAGCGCATATTTCGCTCGCCACGCGCGGCGAGATTCTGTGCGTGGCCCCCGCCACGGCAAACTTCATGGCCAAGGCGGCCCACGGGCTGGCTGACGACTTGCTGAGCACCTTGATGCTGAGCTTTACCGGACCCGTGGTTCTCGCGCCCGCGATGAATTGCGAAATGTGGGATAAGCCGGCGGTGCAACGCAACATCGCTCAGTTGCAGGCCGACGGCATCAAGCTCGTCGGCCCCGAGGAAGGCTGGCTCAGCTGCCGGCAGCGCGGCCTGGGTCGCATGTCGGCGCCGGAGAAGATTTTCGCCGAGATTGAAGCGATCCTGGCCGGCACCGCCAAGAAGTAAAGCAGCACCTGCTGATGGCGCGCATCCTGATCACCTCCGGGCCGACGCGGCAATACCTCGACCCGGTGCGCTATTTGACCAACGCCTCGAGCGGGCGGATGGGACGGGCCCTGGCCGCAAGCGCGCTGGCCGCCGGCCATGAAGTGATCATCGTCAGTGGCCCCGTCGAGGTCGAGTATCCGGCCGGCGCCACTGTTGTGCCGGTCGTTTCGACCGAAGACATGCTGCGCGAGTGTCAGGCCGTCTTCGGTAGTTGCGACGGCATGATCGGCGTGGCCGCACCGTGCGACTATCGGCCGGTGAAAGTGGCGCCGGGCAAGATCAATAAAACCGGCGAGCCACTCGTGCTCCACTTGATCGAGACGCCTGACGTCGTGGCCACGCTGGGAAGTACGAAAAAGGGTCAGTGGCTCGTCGGCTTCGCTCTGGAAACGGACGACCACCGGTTGCGCGCAGTTGCAAAGCTCGAAAAAAAGAGCTGCGACTTGATGGTCTCGAACGGTCCCGAGGCCATGAACGCCCGCGAGACGAACGTCGAGATCATCGATCCGACCGGCGCGGTCGTGCAGTCGCTCGCGGGGTCAAAAGAAGAAGTCGCCGACGGCATCTTCCGCGTGATTCAAGCGCGCTTGATCACGAAACGGTAGAGTTCCGCATCGGGGTGCCATGGCCACGCTCGTCGTGGCAATGCGGGCGATTGCCGCGGGGCCACTGTAGAAACGCGTGAGACTGCAATCCCGCCCTCCGCAGGCTTACGGCTGCGGGCAGGCAGTTCATCATTCATCATTTCTCGTCACTCCCACACTCCCTCGGGGATGGGCTTGGCTTCGACGATTTCGACCGTGACTTTGTCCGGCGCGAGCACCGTAAAGCTTTTGGTCTTGATGTCCTCGTGCATCTTGATCGGTTCGATAATTTCGACGCCGTCCTTCTTCATCCGTTCGAAGACGGGCTCGATATCGCGATACGAAAAGGCGATGTGGTCGATCGGGCGACCGCGCGTCGGCTGAATCTCCTTGAGCGGCTCGTCTGGCCACCACGGGGGAGCAGGGGAAACATCCGGCTTGCCGAAAAAGATCATGATCACGTTGTCGCACTGGATGAAGTTCATCCAGATGCCGGCCAAGGTCGACATATCGCCCGCGGGCTTTTTGACCGTCGCAGCACGGGGCTTCAGCCCCAAGTGTTTCGCGTACCAACCCACGGTGTCGTTCACGTCGGTGCAAAAGAAATGCACGTGGGCGAAGCGATGATGCCCCATGGTGTTAATTTCGATCAGCTCTTTATCGGGGCCGCTGATATACATGTAGTAGTTGTCTTTGCCCGGCAGCGGCGACAGCGGCGTGTGAATATCGACGCCGTGGCTCTTCCACCATTCGTACTCGTTCTTGACGTCAACGCCTCCCCAGCCGATGTGCCAGATGCCGGTGTTCAGCTTCGCGTCGGGAGCGGCGTCGACCTTATTCAGCAGGATGAACGACCGCTCGGTGAACAGGGCGTCGGCGACGCCGCGGTATTTGGTCGGAGTCGCCCCAAAGACTCGGCCGTAGAACTGAATTGATTTCTTCGGATCGGTCACATTGAGATGGACGTGATGAAAATTGGCGGGCATAGCATCCTCGGCGAGGGCACGCACGGCCGGCAGCAAATTTAACAAGCTGGCCAGGCAGAGCAGGAGATAGGGGCGGCGATGCATCTGGTTCTCCTCGATATTAAACGTGTCGAGCACCGCAGACGTGCCAGAGAGGCATGCGGACGACATGCGGCGTCCATCTTAACGTGGCGCCAGCGCGGGATGAAACAAAATTAGTTGGCAGCGGGCAGCGGGCGGAGGGCAGTAAAAAATGCGGCAGAGAGCGCAGGGGCGACGAGGTTTGTCGTCGCCATGTTGCAATTTGCCTTGCGCGGCGAGAGACTGTGCGCACCGACACCGCTCAGGAGGATCTTTGCATGCCACGATTCGTTTCGATCGCCATTTTCTGCGGCATTGTCCTGATATCAGCAGCGGCTGTCCCTGCCGTCGAAGCGCCGCTGTTGGCTGGCGTAGCGACTGTTGATTTGACTCCGCCCCCCGGGCTGCTGATGTGGGGCTATTCGAACCGCCCGCAGCCGGCCACGGGCAAACTCGATCCGCTGATGGGCCGGGTGCTTGTTTTAGCTTGCGGAGACGTGAAGACGGCGATCGTCACGCTCGACCTGGGACGCACGCCCGAGGATCCGTTGCTGGCGGACCTGCGCGAGCGCACGCTATCGAAGCACAAATTGGGTGACCTGTTCGTCACGGCCAGCCATACGCATGCTGCACCGTCGCTTGAATCGCTCGACGGCAAAGCGAACACCTATGGCCCGACCGTGATCGAGGCGCTCGACCGCGCCATCGACCAGGCGGCTGACAACCTGGTGCCGGTCGAGCTGAGCATGGGATGCGGCACTGCTGACCTGGGGCACAATCGCCGCCACTTTCTGCCCGACGGGCGCGTGGCCATGCAATGGCGCAACGTCGAGCATGAACCGACGTCGCCCGTCGACAAGGAGTACGTCGTACTGCGATTCGACCGCGCAGATGGCAAGCCCCTGGCTGTGATGCTGCATTATGCCTGTCACCCCGTGGTCCTGGGGCCGGATAACTTGGAGTACAGCGCCGACTTCGTAGGCGAGGCCTGCCGTACAATCGAAAAGGACTTGGGGGCTCCGTGTTTGTACCTGCAAGGGGGCTGTGGAAATATCAACCCCTACGTCGACAAGACGCCGCTGGCTGACGGAGGAATCGCCGAAATGCGGAAGATGGGTCAAGCTCTGGCCGCAGCAGCCATTCAGACCGCCCGCGCCACCAGGCCGGTAATCGACGGAGACACCACACTCAAGTTCGAAGCGCGTACGGTCCCGGTCCGGCTTCGCTGGAATATTCAGGACCCTGAAGTGAAAGCGATCCTCAGCCAGGCCTATGGCGCTCGGTTTGATCGTTACCTGGCTCCGATGTTGCAAACAGGACGGGTTCGCCCCGTCCTAACCACATTGCTGATTGGCAATGCGGTAGCACTGGTCGGGATGCCCGGCGAAATGTTTGTGCAGTTCCAGCAAGACTTAAAAGAGCACTCGCCGGTGCCCACAACGTTGCTCGTCGGCTACACCAACGGTTACCACGCCTATTTCCCGACGATTCGCGATGCGGCCGCCGGCGGCTATGGCGGCAAGACCGCGACGTACGTCGCCCCCGGCGCCGGCGAGCGCTTGCGCGACGAAGCTCTCGTGACGCTGTACAAGATGACCGACCAGTTGCACGATGTCCCGCGCCTGCAGGACTTTCAATTGCTGGAGTACGACGACGTCAAAAAACAGGCCGGGCGTTGAGAGTGCGCCGGGGGTTTCGATCGTCGCGGGATTCGGCTGACCAATGTTGCCGCGCGCACAGCCCCGCTCGTCTAATTGTTGCCGACCGAATCGCTCTGCCCACGGGTCGAGAGGCTGCGCCAAACGGTCATATCGATGCCGTTCTGTACGAATCGGGCGCTGCCGTCGGCCAGCAATACGTTCACGCCGCCGGGGTGTTGGCTGCGCGCCGCACGCCATCCATACGGCGTGTACTGCAGGCTGGCCGGCAAAGACAAGTAAACGCCCATGCAATCGTAAGTCGAGGTATTGGGTGTGTAGTAATGGTTGTAGAGCGCGCAGCGATATTCGCCGCTCACCCAGGCAAACCCGCGCCGATTCGTTACGTTCCAGATCGTAGCCGCCGCACACGAAGCGTCGGTAAGCGGCGCCCCTAAGCGAAAGGCGTAAACGCGTTGTGGATTTACCAGCTTGGGATCGGTGAGCGAAACCTGGCCGGTCCCGAGCAAACTTTCTGACGCCACGATTGTCTGCGAGGTGCCGTCGGTAATGTCCGCCGTCCGGGTCGCCGAATTGACGTAGAACACGCCATCCGCAGCCACGGGGCTGCCGCCCGGAGTGCCCGTTCCGGTGCACAGGGCGTAATTGGTCGGCGCGAACGAGTCGTCAACCGCTTCCTGGATATCGCTTGGACAGAGGAGCAAGGGAATCATCGTCTTGATCGGCTGCGCGTTCTGCGGAGCAAGAGGATACAAAGGCACCGTCATGTCGATCGTACTGACGGCGTTCCCTTGCTCGAAGAATGGCGCCATGTAGGTCAGCGCCGACCAGCGGAAGAAAGTTTGCGTGAAGGTCGTGTTGCCGTCGGGATACGCCTTCGACACCGATCCTGTGGGAAAATGCCCGTTGGCGCTGTGGAAGCTTTGCATCGCCAGCCCCAGCTGCTTCAGATTGTTCGCGCAGCTCATGCGCCGCGCGGCCTCGCGCGCCATTTGAATGGCGGGTAAGAGCAACGCAATCAGCACGCCAATAATGGCGATGACAACCAGCAGCTCCACAAGCGTGAATGCGTTTCGTTGCCTCCGCATGGTCACGCAGATCCCCAGCTGTCGAGTCGAAGGATAGTCGGGCCGCAGCTACCGGGCCGTGCCGCGCCGACGCCGCGCCGCGGCTATCAATCCTACCGTCATACCCAGACCCGCCAAGAGTAGGGTCGAGGGTTCGGGGACGGCGTTTGCCGTGGCGCTTCCATAAATGCTGTTGGTCGCAAGCCAATTCGATGCCATCAGAGCGATGTCCTGGCCATTGACGATGCCGTCGTGGTTGACATCGGCCGTCGGACCAGGAGCAAGCCAATTCGACGCGACGAGCGCAATGTCCTGGCCATTCACAATCCCGTCCACGTTGGCATCCCCGGCAATCGGGGTCAAAGTCAGCGGTCCGGGGCTCGACAGGGTCGGCGACGTGGCGAACGTGTTCCACGAATTCGTGCCCGAATTGAACGACAGCACCGCGCCGGGAGCCAGCCCTGGGCCCAACGTCGAAACCAGGAATTGTCCACCCTGTGTGAACGCGATGCCATTCGGGAAGGAGCTGTCACCGGTGCTCGGCAGGTTGGCGACATAGTCGGCCGACCCCGAATTGTTGGGATGGAACTGCTGCACCTGGGCCGTGAAAAGATTGACCACGTAGAAGTCGCCCGTGGGACCAAAGGCGATGCCGCTAGGCGTGAACATGCCGGCGCCCGAAGCGTAGGTGGTCATAGCGTGCGTCGACACGTTGTACTTCATCACCGTGTTGGCGTTGAACAAGCTGATGTACAGATTGTTGGGGTCTCCTCCCATGCTCACCGGGCGAGGGTCGAATTGCAGGCCCGAGGGGCTGGCCGGATAACCGAAATTGATCGCACCGGTCGACGAGCCACTACCCGCGCTGTACGTCAACACACTCGTGCCGCCGTAAAAGTTGACATTGTCGGGCGAAAATCCATGATCAGCCACATACAACGAGCCGCCGTTGAAGACAAGATTGCCGGGCTGCACGAGTCCCCCCGCGCCGGGCGCGACAAACGTATCCATGTAGGCGCCGGTGACGGCATTGAACCGCCGCACTTCGCCGATGCCAGTGCCACCATTGCCCGAGGCAATGAAATAGCCGACGTAGAGATTTCCATCGGGGCCATAGGCTGAGCCTTCGGCCTGGTAGCCGGCTCCCTCGTAGCCAGGATCGTAGGGGTTCGTCGCCGAACCGACAGGAGCCACGAACGGTTGCGTGCCGTCTGCTGCGCCCGTCGTCTCATTGAAGCGAAAGACTCCTGCCGAACTGCCGAAGTAGCCATAGTCCGCGACGATTACATCGGCACGCGCGTGACTTGACCAGGCCAGCGATAGCGAAGTGATAAACCAAAGCAGTGTGGCGCTCTTAGTAATCCGCATGAAGTGTTCCTTACGCTCTCTCAAAAGATGCAATGCTCAGAAGGCGAAACCCGGTCGGCGCATCCCGTTGCTCAACCTGCCACATTCGGGAATGAGTGCGCCACGGGGGAGATACTGATACTCGGTGGGCTGTACAGCGGGCCTCGACTCATTTGTCGGGCTTCGAGTGTAACATGAAAAGGAGCGGGTTGCTTTCCCCCTCCTTCGTGCGGTACCAAGGCGCTTCCGAGGGCCAGGGCCGGGCATTCTGGTCTCTGAAACATTCGTCCGTTGAAAACCGATCCGACGCAGTGGCCTTGAGTTACGCCCAAGAACGGTAGATCCAAGTAGATCCATCAGTCAGCGAATGAATCTCGTAGTCGATCGCTCCTCTTAGGGCACTAGAGTCAGTTTCATGCCCGAATTGCCGGACATTGCCGTGTACCTCGACGCTCTGGAGCGCCGGATTGTGGGCGAGCGCCTGCAGCAGATTCGTGTGCAGAGTCCGTTTCTCCTACGGACCTTCGATCCCCCTTTGACGGCGGTCGCAGGGCACATCGTCAAAGAGCTGCGACGCATTGGCAAACGCATTGCCATCGGTTTCGAAAATGAACTGTGGGTGGTCCTGCACCTGATGATTGCCGGGCGGCTGCATTGGAAAGCACCGCACGCCAAACTGAGCGGCAAGTACAACCTGGCCGCATTCGATTTTCCTCAAGGATCTCTCGTTCTAACCGAGGCCGGTTCGAAACGCCGAGCCGCGCTGTACGTGATGCAAGGAGTGCAAGCGCTGTCGCAACTCGACCCGGGCGGTATTGATGCGCTGTCGTCGACCATGGCGGAATTCGTCGCCGTGCTGCGCGCACACAATCACACGCTGAAGCGCGCGCTGACCGATCCCAAATTGTTCAGCGGGAGTGGCAACGCGTACTCGGACGAAATCTTGCATCGCGCGCGGCTGTCGCCGTTTGCGTTGACACAAAAGCTGTCGACAGATGACGCCCAGCGGTTGTATGACGGCACGCGCGAGGTGCTGCAGGAGTGGATCGAACGGTTGAAAACCGAAGCCGGAGACGACTTTCCCGAAAACGTCACCGCGTTTCGCCCCGAGATGGCCGTACACGGCCGCTACGGCAAACCCTGTCCTATCTGCGGCGCGCCGGTGCAGCGGATTCGCTACGCCGACAATGAAACCAATTACTGTCCCGGGTGCCAAACCAAGGGGCAGATTCTGGCCGATCGTTCGCTGTCGCGCCTGCTCAAGGACGCGTGGCCCAAGCATCTGGACGAGTTGTAGGCGAGCGGTTGGGTCGGTTTTCGCGGCTGCAATTCGTGGCCCGGCTTTGTATACTGACGGGACCTGCCCCGCGACGCTCGCCCCCCTAAGAGGTCAGGATGTTTCGCCTCACAGCCCACACGCCCGTCCGCCTGTGCGATCGGATCTCCCGTCGCGAAGTGCTGCGCGTTGGCGGATTGGGGACGTTGAGTCTGTCGCTCGCCGACTTGTTACAACAGCGCACAGCGGCCGCTCCGTCAAGCACCGGAACCGCGCCGCTGGGCCGTGCGAAATCCTGCATCGTGCTTTTCCTGGTCGGCGGACCGCCGCAACATTCGACCTGGGATCCTAAGCCGAATGC
>CAMFLN010000107.1 GCA_945957305.1 uncultured Planctomycetaceae bacterium
TCGAAGTGCTTGGTGCCTTGTCGCCGCTGTACGTCTTCGTCAGCAACTTTCAAGTGACGCCATGGGTGGCCGTGGCGCGGGAATCGATCAGCTTCAACCCCTGTCGCCTGGAGGTGGCTGAAGTTTTGGAATTACCGCTCGCCTATATCATGGACGCGACGAACCATGGCATTCATCAGTACCAGCGCGGCGAATTAAAGTTCAGTGCGCGGCACGTGTCCTGGGAAAACCACCGGGTTTGGGGGGCGACCAGCATCATGCTGGCCGAATTTATCGCTGCGGTAACCGACGCGATGGCCCCGGAATCGGTGGCACGCCTGCAACCGTAAATGCGGCAGCTCGCAGCGGCCGGGCTGTGCCGAGGCATGGCCTCGGCGAACCCCAGGGGATACATTTCTACGGTCGTACTTGGCTAGGACGTCATTTTCGACGGTCGTGATGCCAAGAAGTCACCCTGCTTTTCCGCTCGTTATCTGAATTTGCCATTCAACGTGCCCATGAATTCGCTTGCTTCTCCCCGCGCCGTTGTCTTCGACCTCGACGGCTTGATGTTTAATACCGAAGAGTTGTACCAGGACGTGGGGGCGGAATTGCTGCGGCGGCGCGGTTGCGAATTCAAGCCTGACCTGCTCGACGCCATGATGGGCCGGCCGAATCAAGTGGCGCTGCAAATCATGATCGACTGGCATGGCCTGCCGGCCACGGTCGACCAATTGACGCGCGAGACCGACGAGATCTTTCCGGCGATTCTGGACACACGCCTGGAAACGATGCCTGGCCTGTTGGAATTGCTTGCGGCGCTGGAAAGCCATGGTTACCCGAAGGCGATCGCCACGAGCAGCCGGCGATCGTTTGTGGAAGACGTGCTAGCACGCTTTTCGCTTGTCCCGCGATTTCAGTTCCTGCTGACGAGCGAAAGTGTCAGTCAGGGAAAACCGCACCCGGAAATCTACCAAAAAGCGGCGGCAGGCTTTGGCCTGGCGCCGGGCGAGATCTTTGTTTTGGAAGATAGCGCCAACGGTTGCCGAGCCGCTGTTGCCGCGGGCGCACGTGTCGTGGCGGTGCCCGGCGGTCACAGTCTGAACCACGACTTCGGCGGGGCCGAGTTTATTGCGGAAAGTCTTCGCGACCCGCGAATCTACGAACTCCTGGGGCTCGCCGAGACGTCGGGGCGCCGCTCGTCTTGACGCTAGCTGTCGAGCATTGCTAGACTCCGCCGCCCAAGCAGGGGATAGAGCCATTTCGGCCCGGCGAGACCAGCGTCATGGCCACGCGATCGACGCGGAGGTCGATGGAGCACGGTACCGCTGCGGCTCACGCTGACGTTGTCTTTGTGCCGATAGTGCCTGCACGGTGCCGCCGGGCAGAGATGACGCATTGCTGCCGGACCAACACGCTAGGAGAACTTGATGTCAAGGACGATGGCGGTCATACAGCCGCGCTTGGTGACGGGCGGAGTTAAATCTCATCACACGCGCAAGCTCGGCGGACAATCGCTGCTGGAGCGCGTCGTCCGGCGCGTTACCGATTGTGAGCGGTTAGAGCGCGTGGCGGTTGTCATCAGCAACCGGCCGGAAGACGAAGCTGTCTTTGACCTCGTGCCGCGTGACGTGGCCGTTTACGTCAGCGACCGCCGTGACCCGCTGGCCAGGGTCTGCGATGCCATCGAGCATTTTCGTCCCACGGCCGTGATCAGCGTCCCGGCAGATCAACCATGCATCGATCCTGTGTTCGTGGATCGATTGATCAACACGGCGAGCGAGAACCCGACTTGTGATTACATCAGCTACAGCTCGCGGGACGGTCAACCGGCTATCTTGTCGCCGCTGGGGGTCTTCGCCGAATGGTGCCGCGCGAGCGCGCTGGTGACGGCCAACCGGGATGCCAAGCTGCCCGAGGAGCGGCAAGAGGTGACACGCTACTTATACTCGCATCCTGATCAATTTCGCTTGCGTCTGATCCCGGTGCCGGCCGAACTCGATCGCGACGATCTGCGGCTGACCGTGACTCACGAAGAGGATTGGGACCATCTGCACACGATCTACGACGCGCTGGGACCCGAGGGGTTCGAGTGGCGGCAAATCGCGGATTTGCTGCACCGGCACCCGGCGGTCCGCGAGCGCATGGCGCATTTGAATCGCGAATTCGCGACGCGCTAAGGGCTTGTTCGTGCGAGCGTCAGCGGCGCGCCCGCAGGGGTGACGCGTCGCTAAATCGGTTCGGTCAGGCGGCCGAGAGAGGAACGTATATCGGATCCGGCGACAGGGGCTTGCCAGCGCTTGTCGGCGCACCACGCATGGAAAGGATTCCACGATGGGCGCACAAATCGACCTGTTTTCCACGACAGCGACCGATCGCGGCTTACCGCCAGCGCAAGGCGGGCTTTGGGGAATGAACTCCGCAATCACGTTGCAGGCGCGGCCCGAAAGCACTTGCACGGTTGCCAATCCTCGCGCGACCCGCGTCAAGGCGCTCCTGTGCGACGTCGAAGACGTTTTGTACGACGCCGCGGCCTGGAACCGTTGGCTGGCGCAAATCTTCGCTCGACTTTCTCAACGCAGCGCCGAAGCTGAATTCAATCAGTTGTGGCACGACGAGTATTTACCGCTGATTTATCGGGGCCAGCAAGAATTTCACATTGCCCTGGCGGCTTGTCTCTCGGCCGTGGGGCTGACCTCGGGTCAAATCGAAGAAATCGTCGCGGCCAGCCGCGCCCAACGCCGCCAGGAAGAAAACCGTTGGCGTCCTTTTCCCGGCGTCCGAGCTACGCTAGGCCAGCTCCAGGCCGAAGGGATCATCCGCTGCGTGATTGCCAATTCAGAACGCAGCGCACAAACACTTGCCGCGGATCTGTCACGGGCAGGTTTGGGCGGAGTGTTCGACCACATTCTCACGTCGGCCGATTGGCATCTCTGTCTGCGCGACGTCCAATTATTCGAACATGCCCTGGCCACCGTGGGTTGCGCCCCGTCCGAAGCCCTGTTTGTCGGGCATTGCGGCTGCGATTTGCTGACAGCACGATCGGCCGGCGTGGCGGCGGTCGGTTTTAATACGCGTGTCGCGGTGCGAGGCGTCAGCTGCCTCGAACGTTTCGAGGAGCTGCTTGACGTGGCTCGACCGCAGCAATCCGCGCCTCTCGCACGATCCGCGTAGTGCTGGCACGCAGTGCGACGAGCGCTCGATTCTAACGCGGAAGGCAGAAAACCGTGGTTTTCTGCGCCATTCACCGTGCTTTCGCGGGGGCTAACAGCTTGCCGCAACTCATATTGACCCGTTTCTTGCGTCCGCGTAATCTCCGGCCCTCTTTGTCGCCGATAAATTCAAGTGGACCGTTCGGTTCGTTACGGCGAATCGTTGTGAAAATTCGATCAGTCCTCGACGGCCGCCCGCACGGCTTAGCTGCTCGAAGGTTCACGGCGAAAAGGATTTGCAGCTTGACCAGGGAAGGGTTCTAGACATGCTCGCGCCTTCGAGCGACCCAGAGAATCGTGCCTCGTTTGCTCTCGACCATGAAGCCTCGGTGCGCTTGTTTCGCACCGTGGGCCCCAGCGGTGGCTATCGTACGAAAAACGACGTCGAGCCCGTGCTGCCGCTTCCCCGTTGGGCATCTTGGGTCATGCTGGTGTGGATGGTCGGGGCCGTGGGGGCGTATTCCGTGATTCTCGCCCGCTGGTGGGAATAAGCCCCTCAGTGGCGGCTTCACAGCCAAAGTCGCGGCGCCACGGCTGACACGTCCGGCCGTGCGACGATCAGCGAAATACTGCTCGGCAAGCTAGCAGCGGCAGCCCTTTGTCTCGGCGATGCGCGATTTGTGTGCACGAGCGCTGGCTGGCGCGCTACAACAGCGCTTGGATCGGCCGTCCCCGGTAAATCTGGTACGGGCGTCCGGAAGTGTCGAAGAACTCTCGCTCGGGCCCGATGCCCAATTGGTGGAAGATCGTGGCGGCGAGGTCGGCGGGCGTGTAAGCCTCGGTGATTGGCACGCCCCCTTGGCGGTCGCTCGCGCCGATGACTTGCCCCGCTTGAATTCCGCCCCCAGCGAAAAAGCACGTAAACACGTCGCCCCAATGATGTCGCCCGGGCGTGAAGACCTCGCCCGAGGCGTTCTTGCCCCCCACGGCGATCGGGGTCACGCGCGGTGTGCGGCCCATCTCGCCGCACATCACGATCAGTGTTTCCTCAAGCAGTCCTCGTTCTGCGAGATCGTCGAGGAACCCGCTCAGGCAATGGTCGAGCGAAGGGAGCAGCTTTCCCTTCAGGTCGCGAAACGCGTTCTGATGCGTGTCCCAGCCGCGCAGATTCACTTGCACCATGCGCACGCCGGCCTCGACCAGGCGCCGGGCGACCAGGAACGCTTGTCCCCACTCTTCGCGACCATAGAGATCGCGGACGCGGTCCGGCTCGGCCGTCAAATCGAACGGATTCTGCTCGCCGCGGCGGGCGGTGAGAACAAGCCGTCGTGCTTGCTCGCGCTGGGCGTCGTAGGCATAGGCGGCGTCATCAGAAGGCATCTCGTCGACGCCGCGCCGCAGCCGCTCCAGTTGTCGTAGCAGTTCAAAACGATTCGACAACTGCGGAATTGAGACGCCGCTTTCGCTGCCAAAATCGGGCAGGTGGAAATCCGGGTTGCGGCAGCTGCTGTTGTCCCACCACGCCTTGGGGCCGGGGCCGGGCGCACGCGCAGGATCGTTCGGGTCGTCGTGGCTAAAGCAGTTCGGGCACGATCCAGCCGGATCTTTGGCGCGGCAGGGGGGCGCGAGGTCGACACCCCAGCGGGCGTACCGCGGGCCGAGCAAGCCCGGTTCGCGCCCCGGGTAGCTCATGTTATTTGCGCGCGGGATTTCAATCACTGCAGGCAGTCCCACACTCGGCTGAGTCGGTGCTGCGTAAGCGATCATCGAACCGATCGAGGGCCATGCCATCCGCCCGGGACGCGGCGCCGAGATCGTGGCGTTCGTATCGCCCGCGGGCATTTCGGTGGAGCCGGTGTGCAACAGGTAGTGGCAACTACTGTGTTCGTTGCGAAACTGCCGGTCCGCTGGATGATGCATCGAGCGCACCAGCGAAAAACAACTGGCGCGTGCGGCGAGCTTGGGCAAGTGTTCGCAAAAACTCACGCCCGGCAGACTGGTTTGAATCGTGCCATACTCGCCGCGGATGCCCTCGGGGGCCTCGGGCTTGGGATCGAAGGTTTCGTGTTGCGAAGGGCCGCCCGATTGAAAGATGAACACCACGGACTTGGCCTTGCCGTGAGTTGGCGCGCTCGTCGCCGCCTGCGATTCGAGGCGCAGCAAATCGGCCAGGCCCATGCCAAACAAACTCATACCGCCGACTTGCAGCAATTCGCGCCGACCAATACGAGGGTGGTCGCCACGTTGGCATCCCAGGCGATGCATGTCGTCGTCTCGCGCCAGTTCGGGTGGTGGGAGGTTGCGCAGCAAGGGGGCGGGGACCGGCATTCTAACAGACCAGGAGATGCGATGTTGCGAGATTTTCCGCCCGCTGTAGCCACAAAATGCATCGACCCGACGAACGCATTATCATGGCAACAAGACCTGCAATAATCACGGGAAGCAGGTCAGATTTCGATCGTTCCGGCTCCGGGCGAGGTTGACGAAATGTTACACCGAAAGATGGTACTTTTTGTTTGGGTTGTTGCGGCTCTGTCGTGTCCCGTAACTCGCGCCGACGATTCGAAGCCGGTTGCCGGTGCCAACGCTCGCCGCCCGGCCGATGACGCGGAGCTGCGCTTTTGGCTGACCAATATGCTGGTCGACCATCGCTTCACGCTTGAGGAAACAGCGCTGGCGACAGGCCTCTCTTCGCAGGAGATTTTATCCGCGGTCGACCGGCTCAAGATTGATCGAAACCGTGAGCCGCAGCGGGCCTCAGGCGACTCATTGCGCGTGCTGCCTTACCCCGGCGGTCGGCATCCGCGCAGCGGGTTTCTCGAAGGCGCGATCGACCCGCAGCGCGAGACCAAGATCAGCGTCTTCGCGCCATGGAATGCGTGGAATGACGGTGGTTACGTCGTGGCCGATATTCCGGAAGCGATTTGGTCAAACTTGGGGTTAACCTATCTGGCGCATACGCATGTGCCGACGATCTGGTCGAAGCAGGGCATCACCCTTGCGCCGCAGGAGTGGAGTCGCAAGGCAGATGGTTCGCTGGCGAGCGTGCGGAAGCTTCCTGGTGGCATCGAATTCGGGACGAAAGTGACTCCACAACCCACGCAAGTGCGCATGGAAATGTGGCTGACAAACGGCACGAAGGAGACCCTGTCGGACTTGCGCGTGCAAAACTGCGTGATGCTCAAGGAATTGCCTGGCTTTACCGCACAAACGAACGACAACAAGGTCTTTCAAAAGCCGTATGTTGCCTGCCGCTCGGAGGATGGCCGCCGTTGGGTGATAACGGCCTGGGAACCGTGCCAGCGCGTGTGGGGGAATGCTCCGTGTCCCTGCCTGCATTCCGATCCGCAGTTCCCGGATTGCCGGCCCGGCGAAACGAAGCGGCTGCGCGGCTGGCTGTCGTTCTACGAGGGAACCGATCTCGACGCTGAGCTACAGCGGATTGATGCCATCGGCTGGCGCAACGCCCCGCGGAACGAATCGCGTTGACAAAAATCGTGCGAACAGATCGTCGGACGAAGCAAGCAGCCGATATCAGGATGGTCGTGTGCCAATCGCTCTGCCGGTGCCTGTGTTGGCACTCGGACACGACGATCGACAAGCGGCCAGCGAGCGATAGGAATGCCCTAAGTCGCCAGCACGACCTGAGCAGGATTGATCGCCCGGTATTTTCCTTTATGGGCCGTGATCTCAAAGGCTTCCGGCACTTTGTCGATGCCCTGTAGCACGTGTGTGATTGTCGGTTTTACGCGTACGCGACCCGAGGCGGCCAGCCGCACCGTGTGAGCCAAGTGCGCCTGGGTGCTGATGTCAGGAAACACGTAGCGCAGGCTGCGTTCGCGCAGCAAATCGACATTCACCTCGAGCGGACCGCCATAGAAAGAGACTCCCACAATTGTTCCGCCGGAGCGTACCGCCTCGATGGCGTTGAGCAAGCTCTGTTGGCCGGCCAGTCCTTGCTTGGGGCTTCCGCCAGCGCATTCGAAGGCCACATCAGCGCCGCAATCTTGCGTTAATTCTTTGATCGCCGCCAGCGGCTCTGTCTCGCGCGCGTTGAGGGCGTGATCCGCTCCCAACTCGCGAGAAATGGCGCAGGCCTCTTCGCGCACATCGACGGTGATGATTGTTCCCGCGCCGCTCAGACGGCAAATCTGCAGGCACTCCAGTCCCATGCTCCCTTGACCGAAAATCACGACCGTGTCACCCATGCGGAGATGGGCGGTTTCGACCGCGGCCACGCAATCGCTCAACGACTGCAGACAGGCCGCCTCGCTATCCGATATGCAGTCGTCGACTTTGACCAACGCAGTGGCGGGCAGTGACGCCACTTCGGCGAAACAGCCCGGCAGGTCGAAGCCGATCACTGGTCCGCGTCGGCATAGATGACTGCGCTCGGACCGGCAGAAGGTGCAGGATCCGCAGGGAAGCTTGGCCCGCGCCGCCACACGATCGCCCGGCCGAAACCTGGTGACGCCATCGCCCACCTCGAGAATGCGCGCACAGAATTCATGTCCGAACAGCTGCAGCGGAGCCTCGGTTTCCAGTCGCCGCTTCACCCGGTCGTAGGCCAGCGTGGGAATGCCCTGGGCAAGCTGGGCTTCGGTGACGCTCGGCTGCACGCACAGCGGTTGCACAAGGACATGATCGGGCTGTCGCGCCGGCTCGGGCACATCGTCCAATCGCAGATCGCCGAAGCTGTAAAACCGCCATGCTTTCATGAAATGTTTCCTTGCACTGTTCGCGGGTCCCGGAGGCGAGCTGCTTTATTGCCGGCGCACGAACTTTTGCAGCGAATGGCAATCGGCAGACACCAGCCCACGATTGCCACCGGCTGACATGACAACCTCCTGTCTCTTATACACATCTCCGAGCCCACGAGACGTAGAG
>CAMFLN010000108.1 GCA_945957305.1 uncultured Planctomycetaceae bacterium
ATCGTGGTCCGGTCAATGCGGACGACCACTGGTCGATCCATCGCGAAGCGCCGGCCGTGACCGACCTCTCGACCAAGACCGAATTGTTCGAGACGGGCATCAAGGTGATCGACTTGCTCACCCCGTTCGTGCGCGGTGGTAAGGCCGGTCTGTTCGGCGGTGCCGGGCTGGGCAAGACCGTTATTCTCACCGAGCTGATCGCTCGTATCGCCAGTGCCCACGGTGGTTACTCGGTATTCGCCGGCGTCGGCGAGCGTACGCGTGAAGGAACCGACCTGTGGCTGGAAATGCAGGAAGCCAAGATTGGCGATACCGGCCGTAGCGTTATCGAACAAACCTGCATGGTGTTCGGCCAGATGAACGAACCGCCGGGCGCGCGATTGCGGGTGGCCCTATCGGCCCTCACGATGGCCGAATACTTCCGCGATACGACCGGCGCTGACACGCTGCTGTTCGTCGATAACATCTTCCGTTTCTCGCAAGCCGGAAGCGAAGTATCCGCGCTCTTGGGTCGTATGCCCTCTGCCGTGGGTTACCAACCAACCCTGGCCACGGAAATGGGTGCTTTGCAGGAGCGTATTGCTTCGACGTCGAAGGGTGCTATTACGTCGGTGCAGGCCGTGTACGTGCCGGCCGACGATCCCACCGACCCCGCGCCGGCCACGGCGTTCGGTCAGCTCGACGCGTTCTTGTACCTGGAGCGTTCGATCAGCGAAAAGGGTATTTACCCGGCGGTCGATCCACTCGCCTCCAGCAGCCGTATTCTCGATCCGCAGTACGTGGGTGATCGGCACTACGCGATTGCCCGCCGCGTGCAGCGCACCCTGCAGCGTTACCGCGAATTGCAGGACATCATCGCGATTCTCGGCGTCGATGAATTGAGCGAAGAAGACAAGTTGGTCGTGCATCGTGCCCGGCGCATGGAGCGCTTCTTGTCGCAGCCGTTCCTCGTGGCCGAAGTCTTCACCGGCAAGCCGGGCGAAATCACGTCGCTGGCGGATACGATCCGCAGCTTTGAGGAAATCGCCGACGGCAAGTGGGACCACCTGCCCGAAAGCGCGTTCATGTACGTCGGGCCAATCGAACAGGCCGAAGAACAAGCCAAGAAGATGGCCAAGAAGTAGAAGTAGTTGCCAGTCGTCAGTAGCCGGTAGGCAGAAGAGTAAGCCAACCGGCATGTACTGACGAGCCTCGGCTTCGTTTTACTGATTACCGATTACCGACTACTGGTTACTGACTGCTGATCATGGCCCATTCCGAACCACACGCCGGTGTGCATATGAGCGTGCCCGGAGAATCAAAGATGAGCGGCGTTCATATTCTGACGATCATCGTCGTGACGCCCGAAGCGACCGTGCGCGAGTCTCCGGCGCAATTTGTCGTTGTACCGCTGTACGATGGCGAGTTGGGGATCGCCCCGGGACACAGTGCCATGATCGGGCGCCTGGGCTACGGCGAGATGCGGATCGTCGAAGGGGGAAAAACCGAGCGCTACTACATCGACGGCGGTTTTGTGCAGGTCTCGAACAACGTGGTTTCGGTGTTAACCAACCGCGCCGTTCCCGCTGCTCAGGTCGACGCCCAGGCTGCCGCCGAGCAACTTGCCGCGGCGCGGCATCGCCCGGCGCACACGCCCGAGCTGATGGCCATCCGCGAACGGATCGAGCTGCAAGCGCGGGCCCAGATTCGCGTAGCAGCGCGTGCCGGGCATCATGCTCCGTCGCATGTCGGTAGCGGCTCGGGGCATTAAACACCCTCCTTATCGTCGTGATCGTACGCCGCGTTCTGGAGTGGCGAAGGCTCGACTCACGTGTGCCACTGCCAGCTTGTCTGGCGGTGCCTGTTCACACTGTTGCACTGTTGGGCTAGCCACACTGTTCGGCACGCCAACCGTGGCACCCTCGCGCATGATCGCCCTAAGTGTGCCACTGCCAACTTGTCTGGCAGTGTCTTTCGTCCTGTCAGCACTGGGGGACAAGCTAACAGTGGCCCCCGCGCGTGATGTCAGAACGGCGCTGAGTTCGGCGCGGGGATTTCTTGTCGCGCCGATGGATAGCGATCTCGATTGGCGGCCCACCAGGCGAGCCATTTTTGATACGGTTCAGCGCACAACGACCATGGGCCTGACTGCCACGTTTGGCCATCGCAACCCTGATTGCGCCCTGTGAGTCGTTCGAGCCCGTGTGCGGCGTGCAATCGCACGTCGCCGCTCGTGTCTGTCAGCAGCGCGATCAGGTCGGCGATCCAGCGCGACTCGGCGACGTCAGCCACGATGCGTGCCGCTGTCGCCCTTGGGCCGGCGTGCGGAGTTTCACGCGTTGCTTCGAGATAAGCCAAGAGGGGCGGCACGCCGGCGTCTCCCAATCGCCGCAGTTCGTCCTCATAGAGCAGCGATAGTTTCGCCGCGCCGATACTGGCCAATAGGCGGTTCACCCGTTCCGCGAACTCCGGGTCTTGCGCGCCGCGCATCGCCAACACGTTGTTGACCCACGCGGTTTCGAGCAGGTCGTCGCACTGCTCGGGAGCGGGCGACAGCTCTCCGGCCACAAACTTCACCTGACGGCCCGCGCCGACGTCGACCGACTTCGGCCCCGCCTGCACGCTGATATTGCCTTCGCAGACCGTATAACGCGCCTGGTTGGGCTGGCATTCGACGGCCACTTGGGCCGCGTCCTGAGTCACCGCCTTGCAGCCAGCCGATAGAATCTCCATTCCCTTGTGGCCCGGAGGACAGACGCCGAATAGTCGCCCTTGAGTGACTTTAACGAGCTCTGGGCCCAGCAACGTGACCTCGGTATTGCAGTCCAATCGCAGTGAGTTGCCGTCGGCCAGCGCGATTTCGGCCCGCGCGTCGGGGCCAGTGCGCACGATGGAATTGCGCTCGATCGGTCCATCTTGGGGACAGAGAAAGGCCCGCATATCGAACGCCGCGGCCGGTTGTATTTCGACCGGCCCCGAGGCCACGGCCAGCCGCGCGAACGGCTCGGCCTGGGGCGCCGGCAAAGGATCAGTGCCGCGTGGCGTCCAGGGACGAAAGATCAACACGGCCAACAGGAAGCCGGCCGCCATGGCCAGCGCGCTTTGCCCCCAGGCCGAGCGGCGCGTGGAACCGCCCGGTGCCAGGACTGCCGGTGCCGGCGTGGCGGCGGGGCTTAGCTGAGCGATCACACGCTCGGCCAATTGCGCCGCTGACGCGCGCTGCGGAGCATACGCCTGGCGCAGATCGGCATCGATCGCTGCCAGCGTCTCGGCGACCGCACGACAAGAAGCGCAATTCGCCACATGGGCCTCGAGTGCCGCGGCCGCCGCGACTGGCAACTCGCCATCGATCCGTGCGTTCAGATGCTCCTGCGCCTGGTCACATAGCATGGACGTTTACCTCTGCATTTCGCTGAGCCGTTCGCGCAACAGCGCGCGAGCCTTGGTCAGCCGCGCGTTGACCGTGGCTGTCGACACACCAAGCGCCAGGGCGACGTCTTGGTACGAGACATCGTCGTAGTAGTACATCAAGATGACTTCGCGGTACGGCTCGGGCAGCGTGGCAATTTCAGCTACCAAACGGCTCTGATCGTCGGATCGCTCCAGAGCATCGTCGGGCCCCGCTGCAGAATGGGCCAGCCCGCGGAATGTGTAGTTCTCGGACAGGGCGTCGAGTGAGACTTGCCGCGCCTGGCCACATTTCAGCCAATCGAGGCAGCAGCGCGTGGCAATGCCGCACAACCACGCCCCGAATTTCGCCGGTTCGTGCAAAGTGGCCAGCGAGCGCAGGCCGCGCAGCAAGGCCTCTTGCGCCAGCTCTTCGGCCGTGTGAGCCGAACGGACCTTGGCATGGCACAACGCGAGTACGCGCGCACTCCAGCGGCGCGCTAGCTCTTCGTACCCCGACGATTGGCCCGCCTGTGCCAGGCGGACCAGTTCGCTATCCGACGCCATTCCAGTTTGCTCCGCCGAGCCGTCCGCCGACTTCCGCGCGCATCACCCTTTAGTAAAGACGAGCGAGCGGCACGAGTTAATAGCGAAAAAAGTGCGCGCAATCTTTTCGCGAATGCTAATAGCTTGTGCCCCGAATTCTACTAATACCTGACAGCGCTGTGGCTGCCCTCGCCTTACCATCACTGCGGAGTCACGAAACATGAGCCAGCGAACACGCAAAATCTCGGTCTTCGGGATCGCTCTGGGATGCCTCGCCGCGGCGTTGATCTTGCCCGCCTGGCTGCACGGGTACGACACCAATCGACCCGCGGCTTCGCATCGCTTGGTGGTCCATGAATGGGGCACTTTCACCAGCTTCGCGGGCAGCAACGGCGTGAACCTGGAATATCGGCCGCTGGCTTCGAACGGGCCTTTCACCACGCCGGACCTGCCGCGGTTTGTGATGGACGCCTATTCGCAGCCGGGGAGCGTCCAGTCGCTATTCACGAAAGAGCGGGTCATCGCCCGACAACGGATGGAAACGCCAGTCACGTACTTTTACACCGATGTCCCCCGCGTCGTGAACGTACGCGTGGAATTCCCCACCGGTTTGCTCACGGAGTGGTATCCCGTGGTGAAAAACCCCGAGCCGTTTAATTTACTCAACCAGTCGCGGCGCATGGGGCACACCTATCTCGACTGGGGAGCGGTGCGGCTCACTCCGCAGGAGCGGTTTGCCGACGTGCGTGTCCGCGACTCCGAGGGACATCCCATGCCGGCTACCTTGCCGAAAGTCTCGGCCGACGACCATTACGGCCAGGCGCGGGAAACCGATTCGGCCATTGTCGAAACGCTCGACGCCAAACGGAACAGTCATTTTGAAAAATTCCTCTTCTATCGCGGCTTGGGCAATTTCGACCTGCCAATCAAACTTGTCAGCCTGGGCCAGCAACGTTTCGAGGTTAGCAATGCGGCCGGTGAGGCGAGCGGAGCCATGCTGCTGGTGCGGATTGAACGAGACAGCGTCCGTTTCGCGCGGATCGATCCGATCGGCGCGAAAGGAACGGTCGAGGTTCAGCTGCCGTCGGAATGTTCGACGATCGAGGCCTTGTCCGCAGCAACCGTCAACGAACTGACCAGCGCCGGCTTGTACGAGAAAGAAGCCCTGGCCATGGTGAACACTTGGCGCAGCAGCTGGTTCGGCGAGACCGGCACTCGGTTGTTGTACTTGCTGCCACAGCGATTGACCGACGAACTGCTGCCGCTCACGATCAATCCCGCGCCGGATCAATGTGTCCGCATCCTGGTCGGCCGGCTCGAAACGTTAACGCCTGAAGACGGCCGGCAACTTGTGCAGACCCTGGTCGGCGACGGCACGGGCCCAGAGCCTGCGGCGGAAACGGTCGCGGAAGAGCTAGCACGGCTGGGGCGATTTGCCGAGCCGGCGCTGCAATACGTGATCAGCCAGACCGCCGATCGCGCGACGAAAGCCCGCCTGCACGTGATCCTGGCCCAGGTTCAGGAAGGCAAGCCGGGAAATCTGCAGCTACGAACCGGGGGGCAAAAAAACATCGGCACGGGGATTGGCAACGACCAAGGGCTGTTGATCCCCCACAGCGTGCTGCCACTGCTGCAATAACGACGTGAGTTCGCGTACGCGCGACTGTTGCGCGGGTTCGGCCGCCAAATCGTGCGTCTCAGCGGGATCGCTGGCCAGGTCGAACAATTGCGTGCGATTGATTTGCGGATAGCGAATCAACTTCCAGCGATCGTCGCGGATGGCACGTTGCACGTCGCGATACGACGTACCCAGCGTGTCGCGAACCTTGGTTTGCTTGCCTCGCAGGATGCCGGTCAGGCTGCGACCGTCGATATCGCTCGGCGGTTCAACGCCTGCTAGGCCACAGACAGTCGGCAGCACGTCGAGCAAGTAAACGAGCGCGTCAGAGTTGCCGGCCTTGATGCCGGGGCCGCAAAACACCAGTGGCACACGCATCGAATGTTCGTACAGGCTTTGCTTGCCAAAGAGCCCATGGCTGCCGACGGCCAGTCCGTGGTCAGACAAAAAGACAATCAGTGTTTGTTCACTCAGCTTGTGGCTGTCGAGCGCGGCCAAGAGCCGGCCGATATGAAAATCGAGCCCCGAGATCACGGCATAGTACTCGCGCAGCTGCCGGCGCACCTCCTCGGGCGTGCGCGGCCAGGGGGCCAGTCGCTCGTCGCGTATGGTCATCTCGCCGTTGTCAAACGGATGAACCGGCAGGTAGTTCTGCGGCAAGGGAATCGTGGCTTCCTGGTATAGGTCCAAAAAGTGCGGCGCCGCGACGCGCGGATCATGCGGCGCTTCGAACTCCAACAGCATCAACCAGGGACGGTCAGCCTGACGTTCGTCGAGGAACTCGATCGCCCGATCGACGATCGTATGCCCGGGCTCGCCGCTGCGCCGTTCCGCGTCATCATCCGCAAGGTGCAGGTTGCGGTCGAAGCGCTTGTGAATTTCGCGAGCGACGTTGCTTTGTTTGCCGTCGCGATAGGTGTAATAGCCGGCTTTCTTGAAGGCATCAGCCAGGTTAGGGCCACTGCCCGGGGCCAGTCCTCCCGGCCAGTTGCGAAAGTAAGACTGGCCTGACAGGAGCATGTTGCGGCTGGGGGTGCAGACCGCGGGGCTGTTCGAGCCCTGGCAATAGGCCTGGCGAAAGGAAAAACCGCGCTGCACCAGGCTGTCGGCGTGGGGCGTCTTAACGATTTTGTGGCCGTAGGCGCCGATGGCGTCGGCCCGCCAATCGTCGGCAACCAGCAGCAGAACGTTCGGCGGGGACGCGGCGGGAAGAGCTTGGCCCAAGTATGCCGTTAGACATACGGCTGCCAGCATTTTTGTGACGTCGCTCCGTAACGAGCGTTCGCAAATGGGGGATGGCATGGCAATCGAGGGTGTGTGTGTTTCGAGTGTTTAAGAGATTGTAAGGACATCGGGGCATTTCACAAAAAATGAAAAAACTGATTAGCATCCAGCCTGACGATTTGCGATAATCCCGGCAGCGGCCGCGAGGTTTTGTACAAACTCGCGGCGGGGCATTTTCCGCCGCGGCATTCAACGACTCGCGCGTCTGCCAGGAACATATCGCCAGAGGCAAAATTGGCGGAGGAGGCTTGTATGCGGTTGAGGCACCGTGTGCAGCAAGTCGGGGCGCTCGCGCTGTTGTGGAGTTCATGCGCGCTCTGTGCGCTCGCGGCGGAAAAAGCTGCCGACAAAAAAATCGCTCAGGGGCCAGGCACCTCAAGGGCGCCGGACACCGCTGAGGCGAGTCGCGATTCCGCGACAGAGCAAAGTTCGCCGGCCGCGCAACTGGTCCGTGCGGCCCTGCAAGCCGAGGCCGACGGCGACGCCGCGCGACGAGCCGCCTATCTGCAAGAAGCGCTCGCGGCCGATCCTGATTACGCGCCCGCGCATTGGCATTCGGGACACGTACGCTCGGGCGATGCCTGGCTGCCAGCGGCCGAGGCCGCGACGTCGAACGTGCAGGCCGGCAAAGTGGCGAAGTACCGGGCCCTGCGCGATCAGTCGTATGATACCGCGGCCGCTCATTTGTCATTGGCACGCTGGTGCGCTTCCGCAGGACTGAAGGATGAAGAGCGCGTACACTTGGTTTACGGAATCTACGCAAGGCCGACAAAAAAGCAGCGCAACGAAGCGATTCGACAACTGGGACTAGTGCGCCGCAATGGGATCTGGTTGTCGGCTGAACAATTCGAACAACAAAAAGAGCGGCTTGCTCAGAACGACCGCAAGCTACGACTTTGGAAGCCACGGTTTTCCACGCTGCGCCGCGATTTGGAAGGAAAGGATCACGCGCGTCATGCAGCCGCGCTTGCAGAGATCAAGACACTCCGCGATCCGGCGGCGATCCCGTCGTTGGCCAGCCTTGTGAAGGCAGGCGATTTAAGCGTCAGGCAAAGTGCTCTCGATGCCTTGAGTGGCATTGGAGATCAGAACGCCATTGATGCGATACTGCAGCTTGCGGTTTTC
>CAMFLN010000109.1 GCA_945957305.1 uncultured Planctomycetaceae bacterium
GTTAGCTCGTGAAGCTGAGCCAATCTTCAGGAATGTGCACGTCTCAACCATGCCGCGATGCACAGTAAGCCGATCAAGCCTGTGCTGATCGCGGCCGGCTCGGGAACGATATAAAACGCCAGGTGCGAAATCGTCTGAGGTCCTTGCAGATCAACGGTGAATGGTGACTGATCGGCCCAGATGCCAGTGATTTGCCCGTCGCCCCATTGACCCGCTCCCGGCGTCCACGTGTAAGTGCGCACGTAGAAATTGACAAGCGAAGTATCGCTCGACGTTATCCATCGGTCAGGCATGCGTCCCCCATGCAAATCTAGAACGCCATTTCCCGACGTGCCAATGTAAGTATTGATATAGGCGCCTGACCAAATGTTGGCCGTCGAGTTGGCTCCCACATACAGAGCATTGACATTTCCACCGTAAAGGTCTGCCGATGAAGTATCGATCAACTGCAGGCGATTCTCGATCCATCCCCCAAGAATTGTCCCATGAGCGCTAGCGTGGGCTTCGACAGAGAAGTCGTAGTCCCCCGGATGAAAGGTGAAATCAGTCGTATAGACCGTCGCGGCTTTGCCACTGATGACCAGGCAAAACGTCAGCGTGGCAGAAGCAAGGATTGCGAACGTCAATTTACCAGGCGGCATGTATCTGGATCCTCGCATTTCAGGTGAAGTGATCGCACTTAATAGCCGCGAATTTGATTACCGCTAGACATACGAAGCGCGTATCCCGCTTGCACGGTCGTCATGATGCGCTTCGGAAATGGGATCACGGTGTCCTAGTCGCGCGCCTGCAGAGGTAGTTTTCTGCTTCCGCAACGCACGCCCCGTTAAGGGGCATCGTTGCCGGGAACCAGTGCGTCGATCGGCAAGATCGCGATCTCGCTAACTTGAGCTTTGGCTAAACAGCGTGTTTGTCCCGGAGGAAAACAGACTTGCTGTCAGCATCGCAGTGGGCCGTCGGTGACGCAGTAGCGTGGCCTTGAGAGGATATGAGTTTCGCGACGATTAACGCCCTTAGCGATTTGATCCTAGATAGCACCTGGCTACAGGTCAAGCACGCACCGAAAGGCCTTACGCTCTCAGGCTTCAGCCCTTGCTGCGAAGTGCGCCTTCCCCATGAGACCTCGACATTTCCTTGAACACGCCTATTTCTGCGTACTTGCGTGATGATATTAAAGTGATATCATAATGGTATCTTACGGTATCCACCCCATTTGCAGGAGCGCACACCGTGATTCAAGAAAAGGTGCTACAGCCCGCGGCGGGTTGGAGGTCATTGGTCATCTGCCTGGCCCTGGTCGCCGGCGGTATCGCGGTGATTGTTCTGAATATTCTCATGCATGGGCGTGGGCCACTCCCTGCCTGGCCGGTGTTCCTGGCGATTGCCATGTTCGTCACGGCCTTCGTGATGTTGTTTGGCTTTCAAGCCGTGGCGCCGAACAATGCCCGCGCCTTGTTGCTGTTTGGCGAATACCAAGGTTCGATCACGGGTTCTGGCTTTTACTGGGTGAATCCGTTTTATTCCAAGAAGCGCATCTCTCTCCGAGTGCGCAACTTTGAAACGGGGTCGCGCACGACTCCGGAGACCAAGGATGCTAGCGGCAAGATTCTACAATCCAAGTCGCGCACCACGGGTCGCCCGTCGAAGGTGAATGACCGGGACGGAAATCCCGTCGATATTTCGGCCGTCGTGGTGTGGAAGGTGGTGAACACGGCCGAAGCATTGTTCGAGGTCGATGACTACGAGGATTTTGTCGCAGTGCAAAGTGAAGCTGCGTTGCGCAGTCTGGCCAGCCGGCATCCCTACGACAGCGAGGACCACGAAGTGTCGCTGCGCAAAAACACAGTCGAAGTCTGTGAGCAATTACGCAGTGACATTCAAGAACGACTCGACAAGGCCGGAGTCCAGGTGCTCGAGGCACGTATCAGCCATCTGGCCTACGCGCCCGAGATCGCCGCCGCGATGCTCCAGCGTCAGCAGGCCCAGGCCGTGGTGGCGGCGCGCACCAAGATCGTCGAAGGGGCGGTGGGCATGGTGCAAATGGCGCTCGATCATCTGAAAAGGGACAACGTGATCGATCTCGATGACGAACGTCGTGCCGCCATGGTCTCGAATCTGTTGGTGGTTCTCTGCAGCGATCGTCATACGCAGCCTGTGGTAAACACCGGCACGATCTATCACTGATTCTCGTGTCATCGACTGGGGGCGTGGCAAATTTAGAATCGATGGAGCGCTCTGTGTCGCGCACGAGTTTTCTGTTTCGTACCGATCCACGCCTACTCGACGCCTTGCGCCGCTGGGCTGACGATGACTTGCGCAGTTTGAACGGTCAGATCGAATTCCTGCTGCGCAAAGCCCTGCGGGAGTCCGGCCGCGTCAAGGATGCGGACAGCGGTGAAAAACGCCGCTGATTGCCGGCACTCGGTGGGTGCCGATACAGTGCAACCCGTCGGCGTACAGTGCTGGCAACCGGCGGTCGTGCTACGTATCATGGACCAGCCGCGAGCGCCGCGTGGGACGCCCTCGGTTTGCACCAGTTGTTTTGCACCGGGGAGCTGTTGCTATGCGTTGCCGTCGAACGCGTATCGCCCTTGCGACGTTGTCAGGTTTCGTCGTCGCTGTCCTGCATTCGCAGGTGGCCCATGGCCAAGGGCGGGATTACGTCCTGTCGCACTATACCAAGTACGAATATCGCATCCCAATGCGCGACGGGACGAAGCTGTTCACGGCTGTCTACGCCCCGAAGGACACTTCGCAAACGTATCCCATCTTGCTCACGCGAACGCCGTACAGCGTGCGGCCGTACGGCGTTGACCAATATAAAACCGATCTGGGGCCGAGTGCCCACTTCGGCCAGCAGGGGTACATCTTCGTTTACCAGGACGTGCGTGGACGCTGGATGTCCGAGGGGAGCTTTTTACATGTGCGCCCCTACATCGCGGACAAGAAGGGGCCGCAGGACGTGGACGAAACCAGCGACACCTATGACACCATCGATTGGTTGACCAAACACGTGCCGAACCACAACGGGCGCGTCGGCATGTATGGTATTTCCTATCCGGGTTTTTACACCTCGTGCGGCATCATTGATGCCCATCCGGCGCTGAAGGCTGCGTCGCCTCAGGCGCCGGTCGCGGATTGGTTCGTGGGGGACGACTGGCATCACAATGGCGCATTTTTTCTGGCGCACGCGTTTGGTTGGATGTCGTCGAACGATCGCTTGCGCGATAAGCCGACGAAGAAGTTCAGCTTTGCCTTTGATTACGGAACGCCGGACGGCTATCAGTTCTTCATGAATTTCGGCCCGCTGGCCGAGGCGAACAAGCGACATTTCAAAGAGGCCATGCCCCACTGGGACGAAGTCATTCAGCACGGCAACTATGACGAATTCTGGAAAGCGCGGAACATCCGGCCGCATTTGAAAAACATTCGGCCCGCGGTCATGACGGTCGCCGGTTGGTTCGATGCGGAAGATCTCTACGGAACTTTGGAGACATATAAGAGCATCGAGTCGACCAGCCCAGGCATCGCCAATGTGCTGGTGATGGGTCCCTGGCGTCACGGTGGCTGGTCGCGTGACGCGGGAGATAACCTGGGGGATATCAATTTCAATTCCAAAACGGGCGAATTCTATCGCGAAAAGATCGAATTGCCGTTCTTCGAGTATCACTTGAAAGGAAAAGGGGAAGCGGTGCACCCCGAGGCGTGGGTCTTCGAAACCGGCACCAACGCCTGGCAGAAACATGATGCCTGGCCGCCGAAACAGGCGCAATCACGCCCGCTGTACCTCGCCGGCGCAGGGCGCTTGGCCAATGATCCACCCGCCGCGGCCGAGCCGGCCGACGCGCACGACGAGTATCTCAGCGATCCGCAGAAACCGGTGCCTTTCATGAAGGGAACGTTCCTGGGCATGCCGGTTCGTTACATGCTTGAGGATCAGCGCTTCGCCGCCCAACGGACCGATGTGTTGGTGTATCAGACCGACGTGCTGAACGACGATTTGCACGTGGCTGGACCTGTCGAGGTCGAACTACACGTTGCGACGACGGGCACGGATGCCGATTTTGTTGTCAAGCTGATCGACGTTTACCCGGATGATTATCCAGACCCCGATCCCAACCCAACGGGTGTGCGAATGGGGGGGTATCAACAACTGGTGCGTGGCGATGTGATGCGCGGCAAGTTCCGCAACAGCTTTGAAACTCCCGCTCCCTTCACGCCCGGTGAACCGACGGTCGTGAAGTTCATCATGCCTGACACGTGCCATGCTTTTCGCACGGGGCATCGACTGATGATCCAGGTGCAAAGCAGTTGGTTCCCGCTGGTCGACCGCAATCCGCAGACGTTTACGGACATCTATCACGCGCAGGACTCGGATTATCAAAAGGCCACACAGCGCATCTTCCGCAGTGCGGCTCGACCCTCGAAGGTCACGATTTCCGTCGTTCCCTAGCGGCCCGAACCGGCAATTGGCCGGCCGTAGCCGCCTGCCTCGTCGAGAGACTGACGAACCTGCGGCTCCTAGTTTGCCCAAGCGGCAAAACCGTCAGCAATCGCGGTCGCGATTTCGTTTTTGTCAGGCGACTTCCGCTAGTTTTTCGCAAGGCTGTGGAAGCATCCGGGGACGCCGTTACAATGGCGGATGCGCCGAACCACCGCGGTTTTTATTCAGGAAACATTGCGCCATGATTCGTTACCTCGCAGGCCTGGCGATTCTGCTGACGGCTGCCCCCTTGCTGGCGGATGAACCCGCCAAGCAATCCCCCGACGAAGCCGCGATCCGCAAAGCGATCGAGTCGTATGTCGCGGCCTTCAACCGCGGCGACGCGGACGCCGTGGCGAAGCATTTTTCAGAGACCGGCACGTATGTCGATCCCGTGACTGGTGAACGCGAAGTCGGCCGGGAAGCCATTGCCAAGGCTTTGACCGAACGGTTTGCCGCTGGGGCCAAGTCGAAGCTTGTTGTGGACGTCCAGTCGGTGCGATTGCTCGATGATCAGGTGGCGCTTGAGGAAGGGACCGCTACAGTCGTATCACGCACAGATGCCCCCGAGGTCACGACCTATATCGCGGTGCACGTCAAAAAGGATGGCAAGTGGTTTCTCGACAGCGTGCGGGAAACGGCGCTCGTCGAACCTGAGGAGGACCGGTCAAATCCGCTCGACGAGTTGGATTGGATGATTGGCCGCTGGATTGACGCCGCCGAAGAATCCACGGTCGAAACCGTTTGCAGTTGGGCGTTGAACGACTCGTTCATGACGCGCTCCTTCACCGTTGCGATTGAGGGCCGTCCGATTATGTCAGGCACGCAGATCATCGCCTGGGACGCCGCGCAGAAACGAATCCGCTCGTGGATTTTCGATACAGATGGAAGTTTCGGCGAAGGCACCTGGACGCATGAAGACGATCGCTGGGTGATCCGTACCACGAATACGCTGGCCGACGGTCGCAAGGGGACCGGCCTGCAGATCATTACCAAGGTCGACAACGATCACTTCACATTTCAGTCGATTGGCCGCCAGGTCGACGGCGAAATATTGCCGGATATCGAGCCGATCACCATCGTTCGCAAGACCAACGACTAACCCAACTCGCGCCCTGCGCGCATGAGGAATCTGCCATGACGAGACTTGCAATCACACTGATGGCAATTGCTGTAGTTGCGGCGCAGCCTGTGGACCTATGGGCTCGCGGTGGTGGTGGAGGACGCGGCGGAGGCGGGGGGCGTAGCTTCGGTGGCGGTGGTGGCGGTGGTGGTCGCAGCTTCAGCGGCGGCGGCGGTGGCGGCTCGCGAAACTTTAGCGGTGGCGGCGGGGGAAGCCGTGATTTTGGCGGTGGCGGAGGCGGCAGCCGCAATTTCAGCGGCGGAGGTGGCGCCGGCTCGCGCAATTTCAGCGGCGCTGGTGATCGCTCACCTTCGATGAGCCGCAGCTCGTCGTATAACCCCGGCTCACGCGGTGGCAACAGCTTCAATAATTTCAATCGTGGCGGTGCCGGCGAATTTGGCGGTCGACCCTCGTCGAGCGATTTGGGGCACTTCCTGAACATGACCCCCGGTAGCGCTGGTGGCGTCGGCGGCATCGGTGTCGCAGGACGCGGGCCGGCCGGAGTGGGCGGCGTCGGAGGAGTGGGCGGCGCTGGCCGTGGTCCCGGTGGCGTTGGTGGAGTGGGTGGCGTCGGAGGGGTTGGTGGTGCCGGAGGGGTCGGTAAAGGACCTGGCGGAGTTGGCGGCGTCGGAGGAGTTGGTGGCGTCGGTGGCGTCGGAAAAGGCCCTGGTGGTGTCGGCGGCGTTGGCGGAGCGGGGGGCGTTGGCCGAGGCCCAGGCGGCGTCGGCGGAGCAGGTCGCGGTCCGGGCAACAATGCCGCTGGCAATCGCAACCCCGGCAATCGCACGCCCGGCAATTTGACTCCTCAGCAGCAACAGCACGCGCAAAACATTCGCAACAATATTCAAAACAACCACAACAATTTTTACGGCAATCACGGCAACTGGTACAACCACGGCTGGTGGGGTAGCCATCCCGGCGCTTGGGGGCATGGTTGGAACTACTGGCATGGCTGGGGAGCCGGGGCTTGGTGGAGAGGCGCCGGATGGGGAGCGCTGACCGGCTTTATGATCGGCAGTTGGGCGACCCCCATGTATTACGGCTACGGATCGGGCGGCAACGTCGTCTATCAAGGGGACACCGTCTACGTCAATGGTCAATCAGCGGGCACTCCCTCGCAATACTACGATCAAGCTCAGCAGATCGCGCAGACTCCGGTGCCGGAAGATGCTCAGAATGGTGATTGGATGCCGCTCGGCGTCTTCGCCGTTTCCAGCCGTGCCGACGACGATCATCCGTCGATGATGATGCAGATGGCCGTCAGCAAACAGGGGAACATCGCCGGCATGTACTACAACACGTCGGATGACGCCGCGCTGCCGATTCAGGGAGCCGTCGATCAGAAGACACAGCGCGCCGCCTGGACCATCGGCGATAAGCAGAACACCGTATTGGAAACCGGCATCTTTAACCTGACCAAAGACGAAACGCCCGTGCTCGTCCACTTCGGCGACCAGAAGCAGCAGGAGTGGATGATGGTCCGACTGAACCAGCCGGAATCGACGACGCAGGATGTGTTTGGGCCCGCGCCGACTTCCGGCCAGGCCCCAGCTTCCGGGCAAGCACCAGCACCGGGACCGGCCGCGCCAAGCGACCAGTAACCGCGTCTCCGCGACGCTAACCAGGTGCGCGAGCAGCGCGCGCTTGTCGTAGTACCCTGAATCATGAACGCGGCCTGCGATTTTGACAGCGGCGCGTGCTCCTCCCACAATGTGCGTGTCGACCGGCTGCCGCGCAGCCACGATCAGGCCCGTTCGGCAAAGGATCATTGAGCCGCCCCCCTGGGAGTTCTTCTATGTCTGACGCCCATTATCGATCTCTCTATCCGGCGCACGCCTGGCAGACTTGTTCCCGCCGCGCATTCTTGGCCACGACCGGATCGCTGGCCGCCGCGGCTGTGTGGGCCTCGCGGGCCGAGGGCGCGGTGCGACGTCAGGTCAGCTTTGCGGACTATCCCTTTCAGCTAGGCGTTGCCTCGGGGGACCCCTCGCCGACGGGCGTGGTGCTGTGGACCCGCCTCGCGCCCGAGCCCCTCACCGGGGGCGGCATGCCGGCGGAACCGGTCGAAGTGTCATGGCAAATCTCGGACGACGAACAATTCAAGAACGTTGTGCAACAAGGGACGACCGTCGCCACGCCAGACTGGGGACATACCGTTCACGTCGAAGTCGAAGGATTGCGCCCCGAGCGGTGGTACTGGTACCAGTTCAAAGCCGGCAACGAGGTCAGCCCCAAGGGGCGGACGCGCACCATGCCCGCCGTCGAGGCGGCGGCCCCCTCCTTGCGCT
>CAMFLN010000110.1 GCA_945957305.1 uncultured Planctomycetaceae bacterium
GGCATATTGGACGAACGAACGCTCGCCGACGAAGGATTCGCCGATCCCCTCGACCTGACTCAATTCATAGGCCGACAGCAGTTTGGTGGTCTGCGTGGTCAGGTTGAATTCCTTCGCCAGCGCGTCGAAATCTATCGGCGTCGGAGGTTGCAGGCTCTTGTCACGCTCATGGTTAACCTCCCACCGGGTACGCTTGTCGCCGTACTTGACCAGTCTTTGCTCGCGCACCTTGTTGAGGACTTCCTGCATCTTTTGCGCGGCCTTGCGACGTGCCAGTTCCGTGCGAATCGAGGCTTCGACCTTCCACAACGGGTCGTGCTTGGGAGGGACGACGTCCTGCGGCAGGGCATATTCATCTTTGAGCGATTCCGTTTCTGCCGCGGCCTTCTCTTCCGGTTTCGCTTGCTCCGTGGCAGCGGTCGCAGCAGTGGCCGTTTCAGGGGCGGAAGCCGCGGGCGCTTCAGGCTGCGCGTCAGCTTGCGCAACTGCAGTTACAGCGGGTAGCGCGGGTTCGTCCGCTAGAGCAAGCTCGACGCCATTCAGGCCGCGCGGTGCACGGCTCTGCGGCGGGGTGGCCGGAGCTTCGGTCGAGGGTGCTGACGGTGTTGTGGCTGACGGCGCCGCTTCGGGCGTTGCAGCCGGGGTCTCGGCGGGCTTCTCTTCCGCTGGTTTGCCTTCTTCGGGCTTGGGCTCTGCCGGAGCTGAGTCGGAGGGTTGCTTCGCCGGCTTGTCGGCCGTTGGTTCGGTCGCCGGCGTTTGGTCTTCGCCCGGCGTTTTCTCCGCGTCTCCTGCGGGGTTTTCTTCCGCGGCGTTAAAATCACCGGTGTAGAGGTAGCGCGTGTCCTTATTCTTCTCGTACTCGTTGACGATCTCATCGTAAGTGACCGCGCTTGGGTCTTCGAACTTCTCGTAGTCGGCCACCAGGTATTGAATGGCGATCTTGGCCGGGATCTTGAAGCCGGGCGAGGGGGAACCGGGAACCGGCTCCAATTCCTTGTAATTGTCGAACAGCGTCTGGATCGCGGTGTTGTCCGGTTCGCCGACCTTGTCAATGAAATCAGCCACGGCGACGGGGACGGCCTCGATCTTGGCCCGGTTGTTCAGCTTCTGATAAGACTCCCAGCGTTCGGCAGGGGTCGCTTGCTGGCTACCCACGAAACCAGCCGTCATGCGTTGCGCCAGCAGCTCGTTGCGCAGGGCATCGTACAACTGCCGGCGGCTGATGCCGCCACGGCGACCACTGATGCCGTTCAAAATCTCTGTGAATTGGTCACCGCTGAGTCGATTGTCGCTCAACAGTTGCAGGAAGCGGGTGATTTCCTCATCGGTCATCCGCATGCCCATCTGCTCGGCCTTCCGGGCCAGCAGCATGGTGTCGACCACGCCCCGCTCGGTTTCCGAGCCGAAGTAACCTTGCGGCGCAAATCCGTATACGGCCGCGATCGTCTGCTGGGCAAATCGATTGGCCAGCGCCCGGGCAGCAAGCATGCGCGCCAGGTCGGTCTCGTGGATGTCGCCATATAAAGTAGTCTCGGCGACGACCGGATCATTACCGCCGCGGCCGCTGCGCATGCCGAACAAGGGGTCGAAAAACACAAAGGCGATCATGGCCATCACGCCCAGCACGGCCATCATCCAACGTTCATGTTTACGAAAGACCGAGAACGCGCTTGCCATGCCTAAAATCCCCTCAGGCCGCGGCCACTATCAGGTAAACTGTCAGGTAAGAAGCCTTGACAGCCGGGTAATCGAAAGGTTAAGGAGTGAGCGTCCGGCCCACGACCATTAATGGTTCCGATTGTAGGGCTAATCGACGTAAATGCAATGTCAAACAGGAGTCCCGTCGATCGGCAGGGCCGCGCAAGGCGCGCCAGTTAACAGCGCGGTCCGATTGAGATAAGAAGAAAGTGCCTGTCGGCGGCTCATCTGTGCACGATCGACTTTCGATCCCCAGGGAATGCGCCGCCAGGAATCGACGCGGCCAAGTTGAAGACCCCGACAGAGAGCGGAAGCTTCGTGCCAGCGACTGTAATTCGGCGGCAACGAGGATTTTGCTAGACCCAAACGTATTGCGACGAACGGCAGAGATAAATGGCGCGCAAAGCAGCTTCGAACGGAAAATCACTGGTGATCGTCGAGTCGCCGGCCAAGGCCCGCACGATCAGCAAATTTCTCGGACCCGATTACGTCATCGAGGCTAGCATTGGCCACGTGCGGGATTTGCCGCAAGGGGCCAAGCAGATCCCGGCGGAGTTCAAAAACGAAGATTGGGCCTACCTGGGCGTCAACGTCAACAAGGACTTCGACCCCGTCTACATCATTCCCCCCGGCAAGACGCAGCAAGTTCGCAAATTGAAAGGGCTGCTCAAGGACGTCGATCAACTCTACCTGGCGACGGACGAAGACCGCGAAGGGGAGGCCATCAGCTGGCATCTGCGCGAGCTGCTCAAGCCGAAAGTCCCGGTGCGGCGGCTGGTGTTCCACGAAATCACCTCCGAAGCGATTCATGCGGCGCTCGAACACCCGCGTGACATCGACGACCACCTGGTCAAAGCGCAAGAAACCCGTCGCATCGTCGACCGGCTGTACGGCTATGAAGTGTCGCCGCTGCTCTGGCGCAAGGTGCGGCCACGGCTTTCGGCCGGCCGCGTGCAAAGCGTCGCCGTGCGGCTGATCGTCGAGCGCGAGCGCGAACGGATGAGCTTCGTCTCGGCCAATTACTGGGACTTGTTGGGGACCTTTGCCAAGTCGAGCGGTCAGACGTTGCAGGCCGGGATGCAGACTTATCAGAAGCGTCGCGTGCCCACGGCCAAGGATTTCGACGCCTCGACGGGCAAGATCAAGGACCCGGGGCTGCTGTTGCTCGATCGGCAAGGCGCGATCGACCTGGCTGCACGCCTGCAGCCGGCCGAGTTTCGCGTGGCATCGATCGACGACAAGCCTTACACCAGCAAGCCCTATCCGCCGTTTACGACCAGCACGCTGCAGCAAGAGGCAAATCGCAAGCTGGGCTTTACCGCCCGCCGCACGATGCAGGTCGCCCAAAGCTTGTACGAAAACGGGCACATCACTTACATGCGTACTGACTCGACGAATCTGGCTGCGGTGGCGATCGAAGCCGCCCGCGAGCTGGTCTCGTCGCAGTATGGCCGCGAGTATTTGCCCGAGACGGCCCGCGAATACCGCACCAAGGTCAAGAACGCACAGGAAGCACACGAAGCAATTCGCCCGGCAGGGCATCCCTTTGCGTTTCCCGAGACGTTGCGCAACGTTCTCTCGGCCGAGGAATTCCGGATTTATGATCTGATCTGGAAACGCACCGTGGCCAGCCAGATGGCCGACGCTCGCGGACGCCGCATCTCGATCACGATCGAAGGGGACGAGGCTGTCTTTCAGGTCGGTGGCAAGACCATCGACTTCCCGGGTTACTTGCGGGCCTACGTCGAAGGCTCGGACGATCCAGCGGCCGAGCTGGCCGACAAGGAAACCGTGCTGCCCGACGTCAAGGTGGGCGAAGTCCTCGCCTGTCACGAGTTGGACCCCAAAGAGCACAACACACAGCCCCCCGCGCGCTACAACGAAGCGACGTTGACCAAGGCGCTGGAAGAGCTGGGCATCGGCCGGCCGAGCACCTACGCGGTGATCATCGAAACGATTCTGGCCCGCGAGTACGTGGTCAAGCGGGGCAATGCGCTGGTGCCGACCTGGGTTGCCTTCTCGGTTTCGCAATTATTGTCCGAGCATCTGCCCGACCTGGTCGATTACCGCTTTACCGCGCAGATGGAAGACGATCTCGACGCCATCAGCCGCGGCGAGCGGAAATACACGGATTACCTGAAGAGCTTTTACTTTGGGAACGGCGCGACGGGCTTAAAGAAGCAGCTGGAAAACAAAGTCGATTCCATCGATGCGCGCGACGTCAGCCGGATTTACCTCGGCCAGCCTGACAACGGTGAAGTGATCAATGTTCGGGTTGGGCGCTACGGCCCCTTCCTGGAACAAGGGGAGCGACGGGCGAGCATTCCTGACTCGGTCTCGCCGGATGAGTTGACGCTCGACGCGGCGCTTAAATTGCTCGACCAGGCCGCCGAAGGTGACAAGCCCCTGGGTTACGACCCGAGTAGCGGCAAGCCTGTCTATCTGAAGACCGGACGCTTTGGTCCCTACGTACAGCTCGGCAGTCCCGATGACGAAGAGAAGCCCAAGAACGCGTCGTTGCTCAAGGGGATGAAGCCTGAGGATATCACGGTGGACAAGGCGCTGGCGCTTTTGTCATTGCCGCGCAACTTGGGCGAAAACCCGGCCACGGGGCTGACGATTACGGCCTACAACGGGCGATTTGGACCCTATGTGAAAAGTGGCGAAGAGACGCGCAGCCTGCCGTCGGACCTGTCGCCGCTGGACGTGACGTTTGAACAAGCGATCGAGCTGTTGGCCCAGCCGAAAAAGCAGCGCCGCGGCTTTGGCGCCGCCAAGGAGCCGCTCAAGGTTCTAGGAACCTCGCCGGTCACTAAGCAGGAAGTCAAGCTGATGGAGGGGCGTTACGGTCCCTACGTCACGGACGGCGTGACCAACGCCTCGTTGCCCAAGCAACAAGTCGCCGAAGAGGCGACGCTGGAACAGGCGCTGGCCCTGTTGGCGGCGCGTGCCGAAGCAGGCCCGCCCGAGCGCGGCGGCCGCAAGAGTGCTGCGAAGAAAAAAGCCCCCAGCGCCGCGAGCACCAAAACTGCGAAGAAGTCGGCCAAAAAGAAGAAAAAGCCGGCGGCAGAAGAGTAGACGCGAATTCCTGCGACTGGAGCCCACGGTCGCAATCTTGCGGTCTGTCGAAACATAGCGAGGCTGATATTTGCCGCCACCTCGCTCCAACTGCCCTCTGCCTGCTGCCCACCGCCCGCTATTAGCAGCTACCAAGTGACCTTCACACCGGGTACGGCTTGCTTCAATTCTTCGATTCCCTCTTCGCTCACTTGAGTGAAGCTGAGATCGAGCGACTTGAGCTTCTTCAGTCCCTGTAGCTTTTTCAAGCCTTCGTCCGTGGTTGACGTGCTGGCCAGGCTGAGCGTGTTGAGGTTCTCGAGCGCGGCGACGGTGGCGAGCCCTTCGTCCGAGACCGGCGTTCCTTCCAGGTTCAGGTACTGCAGATTTTTCAGCCCCTTGATCTTGGCCAGGCCCGCGTCGGTGACGCGCGTTTGCCACAGGTCGAGTCGCTCGAGCCCCGTCAGGCCGGCCAGGTGTGCAAGCCCTTCGTCAGTGAGCGCGGTCTCGGCGAAATCGAGAACCTTGAGATTCTTGAGCCCCTCGATGGCCGCCAAGCCTGGTCCCTTGACGGCGGTATCACGAACTTCAAGCCGCTTTAGTTGCTTGAGATTCTTCAGATGCGCGAGGCCGGCATCGCCGACTTTGGTACGCAGCAGGTACAGTTCGTCGAGCGCCACGAGCGGCTCAAGCTGGGCCAGGCCGTCATCGCTGACGCGCGTATCTTCCAGCCACAGACCCTTGAGCTTCGCGAGTTTACTAATGGATTTCAGTCCTTCGTCGGTAACCCCGGGATTGCGCAGCTTGAGTCGTTCCAGGCTCACGAGCGCCGGCAGGTGGGCCATGCCGGCATCGGTGACGCCGACACAACCGCGCAGATCGAGCACTCGCAGCTTGGTCAGCGGCGCGAGATTGGCCAATCCTTCGTCCGCCGTGTTCGTGTACAGCAGATGCAGTTGTTCTAGCTGCGGCAACTTGGCCAGGTTCTTCAGGCCTGCGTTCGTGACTTGCGAGCAGCGCCGTAGATTGAGCGATTTCAGCGCCTTCAGCGGAGCCAGCTTGGCCAACCCTGCGTCCGACACGCTGGTGTTTTCCAGCGACAGGTCTTTAAGCTTCGCGATGCGGGCGATGGTCGCCAATTGCGCGTCCCCCACACCGGGGCCGGTGACGATCAACTGCTCGAGCTGCGTGAGCGGAGCGACCAACGCCAAATCGGCATCGGTGACCGGGTGCTCGCCGAAGTTCACACTCGTGATCTGCTTGGCGTCGTTCAGCTTGGCCGTGCCGCTGAGCGCCTCGATCGCAGCGGCCGTGGCCGAGTCGTCCGCTCGTGCCAGGCAAGGAGTCATAGTCGTCGCGAAGACTGTCCACAGGCTGAGGCCGACGAGAGAGGCGATGCGTGTCACGGATGGAATCTCACCAGGAGGAAGCCCGGGCATCGCTGGCGACGCCCGGAGAAAGTAGCAGGTAGAAACATTCGACGCGGAAACGAACGATCAGCAAGGTAAGCGAACAGGCTGCCAGGGAGGAACGAGCCAACCCTGGCAGCCTGAGTGTTGTCACGAATTAATCGCCGGCCGTGGCTAGAGCGTATAGCCCTCACGGTAGGTCGGACGGATCATTGCATCGAGCTCTGGCGCGCCCTTGGCCTTGAGCTCCTTGGCGTCCCAGTCGACCTTCTTGCCGCTCCATACCGCCAGGTTACCCAGCAGCACGATCTCGGTGAGCGGACCCGAGTAATTCGGGAAGTTCGACATCGCGGGAATGCCTTCCTTGATCGCGCGGGCAAATTCCACGAAGTGCCCCGGCGAGCGTTCGAACTCGACCTTCGGCTTGTCCATCCCTTCGGGCAAGTAGAACTTGTCGGCGTAGTCGCCCGGCGAGTAGAGCGAAGCTTTGTCGCCGATCAGCAGCGCGCCCGAAATCGAGGTCTCGAACTTCTCGGCCTTATCCCCCTTGGGACCATCCTTGATGGTTTCCTTCGGCCACTTGACCTTTTCGAACAACTCAATCGGGGGCAGCTTTTTGCCGTCGTACCAGGTCATGCTCAGGGCCGGGCGCTTGTCGGTGGCAGGGAACTCGTACTTGATGATCGACCAGCTGGGATATGTTTCCTTGTTGTGCCCCGAGGTCTGCGCTTCGACCGACGTAGGATGCTGCAAGTCGAGCGCCATGTAGGGCATGTTCATCGTGTGGCAGGCCATGTCGCCCAAGGCGCCGGTACCGAAGTCCCAGAAACCGCGCCAAGCGAACGGGTGATAGCCGTTGGCATACGGCCGATAAGCGGCCGGTCCCACCCACAGATCCCAGTGCACGTTCTTGGGCACTTCGGCCTCGGCCGGGCGGCCCGAGCCTTGCGGCCAGATGGGGCGATTCGTCCAGACATGGACTTCCTTGACGTTGCCCAGTGTGCCGGCCTTCACGGTCGCGGCGGCTTCGCGCAGTCCGCGGTTGGCGGTGCCCTGGTTGCCCATCTGCGTGGCAACCTTCATCTCGCGCGCCGTATCTCCCATTTTGCGAGCTTCGTAGATCGCGTGGGTCATGGGCTTCTGCGTGAAGCAGGCCTTGCCCATCCGCATGGCCATCAGCGACGCGGCGGCATGAGTGTGGTCGGGGGTGCTGACGGTGACGGCGTCGATGCTCGAACCCATCTCTTCCAGCAGCTTGCGGAAGTCGTTGTACTTCTTCGCGCCGGCAAAGGTCTCGCCGGCCTTGCCGAGCGTGTTGTCGTCGATATCGCAGATGGCGACGATATCGCCGTTGCGGCTGGCATCCTTCGAGTCGCTGCTTCCCTTGCCGCCCACGCCGATACACGCAAAACGAATGCGCTCATTGGCCGACCGGCTTTCCTTGGCGGTCACGCCCCCGGCAACCCAGAAGCCGACGCCGGCGGCCGTAGTGGCCTTGAGGAAGTCGCGGCGATTGTTATGACGACTCATGTCCGGAACTCCTACGAGGAAAAGAAAAATGTAATTCGGGGGACGCTCGCGAATCTACTTGCGCGAGTCGCCGACAATTGCGTAAGGGGTCGGCCTGTAATCTCCGCCGCGGCTCTCGCCCTGTGAGGGATGGTCGCGCCTTGCATCGCAC
>CAMFLN010000111.1 GCA_945957305.1 uncultured Planctomycetaceae bacterium
GTATGTGGTTGGTGGCTGGTCGATGCATGGCGATGACGGCGAAGAATGGCTCAGCAAGATGCTGGTGCTCGATCTCCAGGCGGCGCAACCTGCTTGGGAAGAAATCGAGCAGCCCTTTCAACGCCGCGCCTTGATCGCGGCGGTCCATAAGGGTCGCATTTACGTGCTGGGGGGCTTCGACGAGGAAAATCACCCCCACCGACGCGTCGACATTTACGATCCGGCGACCAGCAAATGGTCGACAGGTGCCGAGATTCCCGGCGCGGACCACAATGGGTTTGCGCCCGCCGCATGCACGCACGGTGAAGATTTATATGTCAGCGTTGCTGATGGCACGTTGTACCGACTCGACGAAACGCGGAACGCATGGGACGAGGTTGTCAAACTCCAGCCGCGAATCGTACACCGCTTGGCGCCGTATAAATCGCAGATCTTGGTCATTGGCGGGGCTCGCGGTGGCGGGAACCTGAGTTCGATCGAAGCGGTGGACGTAAGGCCCATCGCCAATAACGCCCAGAAGGTGTCGCCGCGCCAAGCCGACCAGGGAGGTCACTAAACTGGGCCGGGCGTGCTGCCTGACCATAACCGAATCGTCCTTGAGTCCGGGTCGCCGGAAGGTTTCCTCGGGGAGAGCCGTGGGGAGCGAACCCAAAAGGCAAATGCGACGTATATTGACATGTGGATGATTGATTGATAAAGTATATTTCGTTGCACCATGAAAATCAGGCCGTCATGACCGCCCCGAAACTGCAGCACGAATTGAAGAAGCGAGGCCCGTTCGAATCGCTCGAGCAAGAGGCGGCTTTGAATCTGGTTCGCACCAACGACCAGTTGCAGATCCGCTTTGTGCGGTTGTTTCGCGACTTCGGACTGACACCATCGCAATACAACGTCCTGCGTATCCTGCGCGGGGAAGGGGGGCCGCTGCCGATTCTCGAGATCGCCAATCGCACGGTGACCGTGGTGCCGGGGATCACTGGCTTGATCGATCGTTTGGAAGAGGCGGGATACGTTTCCCGGGCGCGTTGCAGCGAAGACCGGCGCGTGATCTTTGTCTCGCTGACGACGCAGGCCGAAAAATTGCTCGCAAAGATAGATGTTCCCTTGCAAGAACTGCATAAGCGCTTGCTCAGCCAGTTGTCGGCCGCCGAATTGCGGCAGTTGACGCAGCTGCTGGAGAAGATTCGTGCCAACTTGCCTGAGAAGTAGGGGCCTACGAAGTACCGGAGAATGAGCGGCATCGCCAAGTTCCCCTTGGGAATCAAAGTGCGTCGACGATGCGTGTGCACTCCGTTCTTTTTTTCACCAAATACTTGATATGTCAACTAAATGTTCGGAGAGGAGAATTCCATGATTACCGTACGACGGTCGCAGCAGCGCGGTCATTTCAACCATGGATGGCTCGACACGTACCATACGTTTTCGTTTGGTGATTATTTTGATCCCGCACATGTGCAGTTTCGCGACCTGCGCGTCATGAACGAGGACCGCGTGGCGCCGGGAAAGGGATTCGGCATGCATGGGCATCGCGATATGGAGATCGTCACCTATGTCCTGTCCGGCGCGCTCGAACATCGCGACAGCCTGGGCAACGGCGAAGTGCTGCGCCCCGGAGAGTTGCAACGTATGACGGCGGGCACCGGCATTCGCCACAGCGAGTTCAATCCCTCGTCGACCGAGCCGGTCCATCTCTACCAGATTTGGATTCTGCCCGAGCAACGCGGTTTAACGCCCGAGTATGAGCAGAAGGCCATCGCTGACCTGGGACGCTCCGGCAGCTGGCGCCTTGTGGCTTCGCCGGATGCGGCCGAGGGTTCGTTGCGTATTCACCAGAACGCACGGCTCTATCTGGCAACGCTGGAGCCGGGCCAAGCGCTCACTCGCGACATCGCTGCCGACCGGTACGCCTGGCTGCAAGTGCTGCGCGGGGCCGTGGCGATCGACCAGCTCGGCTTGTCAGCCGGAGACGGTGTGGCCCTCAGCGATGAGCCGGCATTGCAGTTGTCGGCAAACGAAGCGAGCGAAGTATTGCTATTCGATCTCGCCTAGCCGGCGCATGACGCGGTCCGCTTGCCTTTCGTTGCTTCAAAACGCGAGATAGCGGCCGCGCCGTGCAACGCGTGTGAATTCACCAGACTCTTTCTTCGCAAGAATCGAGGTCCCTTATGTCGAACCCCTTTATTCCTGTTCTGAGCATTGCCGGCCGCGTGTTGCTCTGCGTCATCTTTGTCTTGAGTGCTGCCGGAGAGAAAATTCCCAATTTCCAGAAGACGGCCGACGTAATGGCATCGGTCGGCATGCCAGCCCCCCGCTTACTGCTTGTCGGCGCCATCGTCTTTCTGCTCGCCGGAGGAGCTTCAGTAATCCTAGGTTTTCGAGCCCGGATCGGGGCCGCATTGCTGTTGGTCTTCTTGGTGATGGCGACCTATTACTTTCATGCCTTTTGGAAGCTCGCGGGGGCTGACCAACAAGCGCAAATGATTGCCTTTATGAAGAACCTGTCGATGAGCGGCGCCATGCTGTTCATCATGGCTAACGGTTCGGGCGCCGGCAGCCTGGACACGTTCTTGGCAAGCCGACGAGTCAATAACCCGTAAGCGCAGGCAGATTCTCTCATCCTGGAAGGGACAAGCCAGGGTGAGGTGTTACTGCTCAAGAGCCGCTGATTGTCCACCGGCCGAAGGCGCTGGCGGCGCAGACAACCTGCACCGCCCTCTGCCCCCGGCCGACTATTTATTGAGCTCCACGAGGAATCGCACCAGGTCGAGAAATTCTTCGCGCCGCAACAGGCTGACAACATTCGACGGCATGAGGGTTCCACCCTCGATGCGGTCGACGATGTCATTCTTCGCGACGCTGGTGTCGCCGCGGTAGGGATCGCGCAGAATGATTTCACCGGGATCTTCCACCACCACAACGCCCATCACAACCAGGCCGCTCGCGGTCTGCACGGTGACCATGCGATACTCGTTGCGAACTTCCTTCGCCGGAAGCAAGATCGATTCCACAATGTGTTCAGGCGTGGCGCGCTTGCCCAGGGTGGACAGGTCCGGCCCGACGCTCGCTCCTTTGCCGCGAACGGCGTGGCACTTGATGCAATTCAATTCTGGCCGGGAAAAAACGGCCTCGCCTCGCGCCGCATCGCCTTGCGACATCGCGTCGGACGACCATACTGCCAAATCAGCCGACGTGAGTTCATTCACAAAGCCGACTGCACCCGGGGCGAACGTCGCCAGGTCGACGGCCGGCATCGACTCGATCCATTCCCGCAGCAGAGCGACCCCTTGCTCGTCGACTTGTGTCCTGCCAAATTCCGGCATCATGACACCGGGCTCGGTCGACTCGATGCGCCGCAAGAGAATCGACGCCCTGGGGTGACCCGGCAAAATGTCGAATTGCAGGCCTGCTGACCCACGCCCCGCGGCAACCGGACTTTTCAAGACACCGATTGTGGTGGCTTCTCCGACGGTCGATGTGAGAAAGAGGCCCGAATTGCGCGCCGTGCCCTGGGGGTTGTGGCAATGCGCGCAATTGGTATCCAGCCAGGCGCGAGCCCGTTCGTTCAGATTCCCTGTCGATGGATCGCTCCAGCATGGCATGCGAGGAATCTGGTCTGCGGCAGGAACTCCGCTTACATACCCTGACCGCTGCCAGGCGACTAGCTGGTCGTTGGCATCTGCCCCCGCCGAAACTGGGCGATTCAACTGGCGTGCGGTGACTCCGATGGGCGTCACGCTGGGGCCGATACGATGGCAGCGTTTGCAATCGTTGAAATTGGGCACGACGTGGCTTTGTTCGCGCAGCGCACCGTCACTGCCGCGGCGCTGAACGGGGACCCGCGCCCCCACTAGTTCGAGGCGTGCCTCGGTCTGCTCGGAATTCCACAGATAAGGGAGCGCGATCCATTTGTCTTCGCGCCGCAGCAAAACACGGGTTTCGACGTGCAGGGGTTTCCCCTCGCCGGCCCCATCAGGATAAGTCAATGTCTGGGCCAGGATCGTGCCAACCGGAAATTCCAGCACCCCTTCCGAGCGATACTCCGCCTTTTGCCCCGCAGGCAGCCGCAGAGCAAAGTTGCTCTGGGCATAATCAACGAATGACGTTGAGTTGAGAGTATAGGGCACAACACCTTTCGCAGGCATCAGCTCGGAGAGCTTGCCGTCGAAGAGTTGCAGCTGCGCCAGGGATTCCGGTAATTCGTCCGATGACGGAAGCGGTGCTGTTCGCGCGCAACCCAGAACTGAGCTAACGCAGGAAATCGTCGCGACGGCAATGAACAAGCGCTTTCGACGCACAGTTCGAGTTGCAGTTTGCCGAATGAAGTCTCGAAGTGCCCCGTTGCTTTGCGGCTGGCGGCCAGGGACCGGGGCGACGAGTGGGCAAGAACCAACGCGCTCAGTAACAGGGCTGGCGAGAAATCGTGGCACAGCACTTGATTCCAGAAGAGGGAATAAAAGAGTATCCCCGAGAGGGCTCGAACCTCTAACCTTCGGCTCCGGAGGCCGACGCTCTATCCAATTGAGCTACGGGGACACGGCAGATGCGCGAGCATCGCTGGCAGGCCGATAGCCGCGACGCCGCTGCGAATTGCAAGCCACTATTCTAAGACTGGCGAAGCAGACGTGCAACGCGCCAGTGGTCAATGTGACGATCGTTGCAAATGCTAATATCCAGGGCGCGGGGCAAGGGCCGCTGGATACGGCGCCGCGCGAGGCGCCCTCTGCCGGCCTTCGCAGAAGAATGGCCAACTCACCGGCTGCTTTGGAATTTCGAGCGTGATCGTGGGCGGGCCTTTGTTCTCGTTGTCCGCCACTTCGCCTCGACGCCTCGACGCTTGGTGATCGACTTTCTCGCATGCTCCTGCTATGCGGCAATACGGTACGACGTTGCGCGATTATTCAGACGCGTCACGCCGACAGTCGATCGACTCATCCTTCGAGAGCTAAACCCGCCTGTCGAGCAATCGCAGCGCCTCGCGCCAGGGCCAGAATCCAGCTGCCGCGGCGCGGACGATTCGGACTTGAGAAGAAGCAACGTCTGGAGAAGCGAGGCCATGCGAAAGCGAGTCTGTCGCCCTGAGTCCTCGTCCCGCGGCGCCGACTTTTTTGCCAAGCACTCAGAAAAAGGCGGAAAAAAACCTGGCCCGTACCCATGAGTCAACTAACGAGAATTAATGACTTACGTACAACGCGTCTGCTCTCAAGTCCCCACTATGACTGGGGCTGCGCGCCTGGCGAGCCATTCACAGAGCGGCAGGAAAAGTTTTACCGTCTGGTGATATTGGGTGGTTGGCGCGCGTGGCTCGATCGTTAAGCTCTACGGTCACTAGTGGTTTTGATGGAGTATGCCGGCAAACGCCCTTTACGGGGTGAATTGAACTTGTCGGGACAGCGCCGTGCGTGTGCGCGGTTGCTGCAAGGATGCCAGCCATATGGCGAGCATTGCCACGCAGGGCGTGGTGGTTTGGGTGTTCGCTCTCGAAACGGGTTGGCTTTCGAACTGGGTTGACTTTGTCGTTGGTTCGCCGCCCGGGTGGGATGCCCGCGCTGGTGAACCCTCGCACGGCAGAGCTTCCGCAACTTTGACAGGGAGGACCCTTGATGTACAGCGAACTGTTTCTGCTCGCGCTTCTGTGGCACCATGCGCCGACTGATGAATTGCTGACAAAGCCCGGCGTGGTATTGATGAATCCCGTGGAAGAACGCATCGTCGAAAAGACGAACGCCGAACGGCGCCGCCACGGCCTGCCCCCTTTGCAGGTCGACGGCCACCTGGTTCGATCGGCACGCCGTCACACCGCGTGGATGACACGAGCGCGGTCATTGCAGCACACCAACGCCGCCGTGGGCGAAAACATCGCCATGGGGCAACAGTCGAGCACCGAAGCGGTGCGCTCGTGGATGAACTCCTCGGGACATCGGGCGAACATCTTGAGCCCGTCGTATCGCAAGATTGGCGTAGCGGCCTACACCGCCGCCGATGGCACCGTCTACTGGTGCCAACAGTTCCTGCGTTAGCAGCTACGAGCAATTGCACTATTAAAAAAGCGGCTGCGTGGCCTCGTACTGAGCCATGCAGCCGCTTTTGTATTTGCTCGCGAATAGCCGGTGCTTGGGTTATTGCACAATCTTCAGCGGGCGATTGTCGGCCACCTGCTTCCACACGGCGTTCAGCTGCGTGGCATACTGCGCCGCCGTCTGACCGCCGGGAATGTTAAAGTACACGCCGTTGGTGATGCTCGCCACCTGGCTCATCAGGGCCGTGTCGGCCAATGCTCCCATGCTGATTGTGACCACCGGGTAGTTATCCGTTGCCGCGGCAGTGGCCTCTTGGATCACCAGGTTCTTGGCATTAGTCGTCGACCCGGGCAGGTTAGCCACGCCGTCGGTCATGAGGACGATCATCTTGAAGGCATTGACGCGGCCGTTCTTCTCCAACTCGGTACGCGCCGTTTTCATTCCATTGTAGATATTTGTGCCGCCGGTGTAGTGCCCCGCTTGACGCTGTGCGACGATCGTGGCGAGCGAGCTGTAGTTCGGGGTCAAGCCGCTTTCCAAGTAGGCTGTCTGGTCTGAATAGGTGTAGATTGACAGCCCAATGCGGTCGTCCTGATTAGCCTGCGAGATGTAGCTCATGAAATTGGCTACCGAATCCTTGAGCGCGCCGACCGGTTGCTCGTGAGTCTTCCACAGGTTCGGGGTGTCGGTGATCGAATATCTATTGGCTTGCAGATAATTGAGCCAGGTCATGTAGCCATACATGTTCGTATAGCCGGAACTACTCACATAGCTGTCCGACTGCACGTAGCTGAAGTAGTTGGCCCAGCTGTCGCCAGCGTAGGGGTAGGTGACATTGGTGAGGTTAAATGCCTTCATCAAAGTCGTGGCGTCGGTGCCAAATCGTTCACCCGACCCTGAGGGGTTGCCACTGTCGTTGGTTCCGGATTTCACCCAAGCGATGCTGACGGTCTTGTTGGCATTGCCGCCGGTTCCTTTGAAAGTACCGCTGGTGCCGCTGCCGGAGATCGTCTGGGTCGAGCCGTCAGTGAACTGCAGCTTGACCTGTGTGATGTTCTTGGTCGAGGTGACCTGGACACCGCTTTTTTGAATCGTCGTGGTGATCTGGGCCATGTTGCCGTTGGTCGGCGTCATACCCTTGATCGTGGCGTACTGCGGGGTGAATTGCAGCGAGCCATAGACGGGGCTGCCGAGATCAGAATACATTTGCTGCAGGCAGCTCTCGACATATTGCTGGCCCAGCGTACCGGCATTGCGGAATTGGCTGTCGTAGCACATCGACGCCGAGAAATCGAGAACCAACATGATGTCGCGAGGCTGGTGCATCGCGACGGCTTGCGCCTGCAGGTCGACGGAGTTCTTGTTCAGAACGCGTCCAAAGAACAGCGGCTCGTTGTTGTCCAGCAGCGTCACGCGAATCGCCGACGGCGTGTTCGAGGAAACCGTGAAGGCCTTGCTATTGGCGTTCCACGATCCGTACTCGACCGTCATATTGGCGGGAACCAGCGTGCGCCCCGCCACCTTGTTGAGCGACAGGTAATTCTCGGCGGCTGCTTGTGCAGCCGAGTTGCCATCGACCAGTGATTTGGCGGCGGCCAAAGCCGCGGCGTCGCAGGTGCGTTGCAATTCCGCCTTGGTTTTGGCCACGTGGCCCACGTCGACGCTGAAGGCAACCATACCGAGCATGGCGACCATAAAGATGCATGCCAGGACGACGATCGCTCCTTTGCGCCGTGGGTGCCGTGCCGACAGGCTGCGACGAAGGACGGCGCTTGTTCTGGACCACATGTTCCACCTGCCTTCTTAGAAGTCGAGCAAAGATGTGC
>CAMFLN010000112.1 GCA_945957305.1 uncultured Planctomycetaceae bacterium
CCGAAGTGAAATTCGTCAGCATCACCTGTGATCCGGCGAATGATACGCCCGAGGTGCTGGCCAAATACGCCCGCACGTTTCAAGCCGACCCCGCGCGGTGGAGCTTTTTGAGCGGACCGTTTGCCTCGGTCCAGAAACTAGGCAACGACGCTTTTCAGGTTCCCGTCGGGCCCAAAATGCACACCGAACGGGTGATCCTTATCGACAAGTGGAGCAACGTGCGGGGCTTGTACCTGACGAGCGACCCGACGCAGATGATCACGCTCAAGAAAAAGATCAAGGCGTTGGAGGCGGAGACTACGCCGCCGGCCACGACCGAACGAGAGGAAACCGCCGGCATCACCGTCGCAGGAGCGACGCGCGTCGATGATCCGCACGCCACAACAGAAGCAACCGGCGACCAGGCAGCGGGCGAAGAAGGCGCCTCGACGCCAGCACCTGCGCAGGACGCCGCCGCACCGGACGAGGGGAAGCCGTGACGAGTTTGCTGAACTTGCCATTGCCGTCATTACAGCTCACACCGCTGCTCGGCTTCACGGTGCGCGATCTGCCGACGGTCAACGCGCTTTTGAACGCGACGGCCACGGTGTTGCTAGTGTGGGGGTTCGTGCTGATCAAGCAACGCCGCGAGACCGCGCACAAGCGGGCGATGTTAGCGACTTTCGCCACGAGCGTCGTCTTCTTGATCTCGTATTTGATCTACCACTACCAGGCACTGCACGTGCCCTTCACCGGTCCGAGCGCCGTCAGGTACGTCTACTATGCGATCTTGTTACCGCACGTGTTGCTCGCCGCGGCAGTGCCATTTTTGGCGCTGGTGACCATTTATCTGGGGCTGACGAATCAACGCCTGCGTCATCGTCGCTGGGCGCGGTGGACATTTCCGATCTGGCTGTTTGTCTCGGTCACGGGCGTCATCGTGTACGTGATGCTGTACCACGGAGCCTGGCTGGGTTATGCGACAGAAGTGCCGTAAAACGTCGGAAAATCGAGGGCCAACACTCCCTCGACCAAGGCTGCCCAAGGCGGCTATAATGACAATGTCGATGTGCCTGATTCTGCGAGGTTGGTATGCACTCGGAACTCTCTAAGCGCAATTGGCTTCCCCTGCTGACCGCCAGCATGGCGCTGGTGTGCGTGCTCGCTTTGGTCGACGTGGCCGCGGCTTGCCCAAGTTGCAAAGCGGCGCTGGCCAACCAGCAGGGAAAAGGGGATCTGGTCTCGGGCTTTTTCTATAGCATCCTGTTTATGCTTTCGATGCCCTTTGCGATCTTCGGATCGTTCAGCGGGTATTTTTACTACCTGGTGCGGCGGGCGCGGCGAGAACAGTCCGAGAGCCAGCAGCCGACGAACCAGTCGACCGTGGATCGTGGCGAGTCACGGTAGAGGCTGCGGCATTGATCGCATAACAACTGCGATTCGCTAAGCGCGGCATTCTCAAAGCACCGCGACGGCATCGGCCTCAGCGATTGATTGCCGTCCGCTCGGTGGATGGCGAGGCCGCAGAACCAGGCATGGCCTTCGCGTTTTGCGGTGGATCGGCAAAATGGTCCCACGCCATCCACAAACCGCGGGCGTAGCGAAAGAACCACGCCGGAAAGAGGACGCAGAACGCCCCGAGTGAAATGAGCAGCGTCCGCTCAGAAACATCGGTCAGCATCATCAACGTCAAGGCCGTGACGGTGACGATGATCGCCGTGACGCCGTCGTGGAAGTAAATCGATCCCAGAAAGTATCCCGGCTCGCGCTCGAATTTCAGCCCGCATGCCTCGCATTGTCGCGGCATGCTGAACCAGCCGTCGAACAGGCGCCCTGCGCCGCATTGGGGACAGCGTAGCCGTAATGTACGGCCGAGAATTTTCCAGAAGCTCATCGCCGCGTGCCTTCCTGTCGCGCGTTGCAACGCACGACTTTCCATACCATACTCTACGGCTGGTAGTCTGACCATCGTGTCGGCGACTGCTGCAACGCAGGATGCCGTGGAGAGAAACCGTTGTACGCCGTGGGAAGGTTTCTGCAGATCGCGGGACTTAGCCTGCCGATCTTGGCCATCTTCATGCAGATCACTGACCAGGTGAGCGTCGGCAAGATGCTCGTGATGGCGGTGGCCGCCATCTCGATGTTCTACATTGGCCGCATTCTCGAAGGTTACGCGCACTCGTAACATGCGGCCCACAGTGATGATGTGAACTGCTTGGACGAGGTGAGCTGGCTGTTTTGCTCGACGCTCGTCCGCACCGTCGCTGGGCCGCACACGAAGCCGTTTCCCTGCAGTCAGGTCACGTTCGCCGCACTTTGCTTTCCGGCAGCGGCCCCGGGTCCTATACTTATCCGTGTGCGAGTCGTCACTGCGTCGACCACGTTCCGACACGTTCGTCGGCCGCTTCTCCTGTCGGCAGCAGGTGCCACGGTGCCGCCCGAGAACCACGAGCGCTGTCAGAACGAGCCCTGTCAAAATGAGCACTGGGGCGCCGCCGTCAGGGCCTTGTTCGCCACGGCGGCCAGTGTCGTGTTGTGGTCTGCGGCCGCGGCCCCTTGCCAGGCGCAGCATTTCTTTTCGACATTTTCCAGCCGCTTCGAATTGGCGGATTCGGTCGAAGTGCCGCTGGCGGACGCCGATACGCAAGCCCGGCTGGAGCAAGCCAAGGCCCTGGCGGCTGACGGCTTGTGGGACGAAACAGTCGAAGCGCTGCGCGAAATTATGGAAAGTGCGCCGCACAGAGTCTTGCCGGCCAGCGACAGGCGCTTCATCAGCGTGCGCGACTATTGTCATCAGCGCCTGGTAGCGTTGCCGGCAGAGGCATTGAAACTGTATCGCAGTCGCGTCGACCCCCAGGCGCGGCAAATGTTCGACGATGCCATTGCCCGTAACGACGCTGACGGGTTGCGCAGCCTGGTCGAGCAATTCTTCGCGAGCAGCTCCGGGGACAATGCGCTTCTCGCCCTGGGAGACATGGCACTCGAACGGGGGCGCCACGGCGAGGCGCGCGCCTGGTGGGAGCAACTGATCGAAACGCCGCCACAATCCGTCACGCGTGAAGTCTTCGTTCGTGTTCAAGCCGACGAGGACCTCTCGCCGACGCAGCGTGAACTGCTCGAACATTGGTATCGGCCCGACAGTGCGGAACCTCCGGCCGCCTACTGGCTGCGCAATGATGAGCGACTGGATGATCCGGCACGCGTGGCCCTGATCGATCTGTGGAAGGGGCATCAGGTGTTGCCGACGCGCTTGGCGTATCCCAGTAGCGCCCAGGCAGGCGAGGGTCAGATCGATCTCGCCGCGGTGCGTGCGCGGCTGGTGCTGGCTTCAATCCTCGAAGGTTCGTTGTTGCGGGCCCGCGGCGAGCTGAGCGGCTTTCGCGACTTGCATCCGGACGCGCGCGGGCGACTCGCGGGGATCGAGGGGAACTACGGCGAGACCTTGGCGGCGCTGGCGGAACAGGCGGCGAAATGGCCGGCAGCCGCTGCGTCAACGGACTGGCCCACGTTCGCCGGCGCCCCGACACGTTCGCACGTCGGCCCGGCGTCGGTCACGCCGGACTCGCTTCTGTGGTCCGAGCCGATTGCTTTGCCCAAGGTGCCGGCGACCGATTCGTTCTATCCTTCGCCACGCGTCGCGGAGACGAAGAACGAGTTGCTGAGCTACCATCCGATTGTGGTGGGCAACTTCGTGGCGGTGAATACTCTGCACGAGATTCGCATTTACGATGTGCGGACGGGCAAGGCAGCCTGGGGGGGCGGTCCCGTGATCTACCGCCCGGCCGAGCCGGTTCTGCAGCGTTTTCAAAATGTCACGAGCACGCTGGGCGTGGCACGTTTTACGATGACCGCGTATGACGGATTTCTCCTGGCGCGCATGGGAGATCCGCTCACCTCGCGTCCGGAAGATAGCTTGAATTATCAGCAGCCGAGTTATCTGGTCAACTTGGATCTGCAAGGGGAAGGGCGACTGGTTTGGCCGCCGCTGCGTTGCGAGGACAAATGGTCCTTCGAAGGTTCGCCAATTTCCGACGGCCGCAGAGTCTACGTCGCGCTGCGCCACGGCACGCGACCGCAAACGCACGTGGCCTGTTATGACGCACGCAATGGCCGTCAGCTTTGGCGCCAGTTCGTAGCGAGCGCCGAAACGCCGGCGCGCGGCCAATCGGGCGAGTGCACCCACAATTTGCTGACGCTCGTCGACGACACGGTCTACGTGAATACCAACCTGGGGGCGGTGGCAGCGCTCGATGCGGCGCATGGCCGTCCGCGATGGATCGTGCGCTATCCGCGTGCCAAGCGGGGAGACCTGAATCAGCGGGCCACTCACTTCTACCGCGATCTGAACCCTTGCTTGTACGATCGCGGTCGCATCATTGTCGCACCGACCGATAGCGAAAGCATTTTGGCTTACGACGCCGCGTCGGGGCTGCTGTTGTGGGAAACCAATCTCGCCAAGGACGTCGTGCACCTGCTCGGAGTGGGTGGAGATGCCCTCTGGGCCAGCGGTGAGAAGCTGTGGCGACTGGACCTGGCCAGCGGCAAAGTCAATTATCCCTGGCCCGAGGGGCCGACGCCCAAGGGTTTTGGCCGTGGCATGCTCGCGGGAAACAAGGTCTATTGGCCCACCATGCAGGCAATTCGTGTGTTCGATCAACGCACCGGCCAGGAACATGCCCCGATCGAGCTGGAAGCGCGCGGTATCTCCTCGGGCAACCTGGTCCCCGCCGGCGATATACTGTTGATTGCCGGCAGCGATCGGTTGACAGCGCTTGGGCCGTCGTCGCGCACTGCGGCAGCGGCTGTTGAAAAAGATGTGAACGAGCGAGAACCGAGCAAGCCGTCCCCGCCGAGTGGAAAGTCGCCGACGCGTTCGCCGCGTAAATGACCGGGACTGTTGCCTGTTCGTCAGGGATTCTAGGAAAACGCGGTTGCCGGAAATCGATGGACTAAGACTCGCAGAGGTCATGCATGCTGCCCGACGATGATGTGCAGGCGGTTCAGAAACTGAGCGAAGCCTATCGCCGGCTCTCGGCCGAGCTAGGACGCGTGATCGTCGGCCAGCGCGAGGTGATCGAAGAACTCCTGGTCGCGATGTTCGCCCGTGGGCATTGTTTGTTGGTCGGCGTGCCAGGGCTTGCCAAGACGCTGCTCATTCGCACTCTGGCTGACACGATGTCCTTGCGGTTCAGTCGCATTCAATTCACGCCTGACCTCATGCCCTCGGACATCACGGGCACGGAAGTGATTCAGGAGGACCGGGCTTCGGGCGTCCGGCAATTCAGGTTTTTGCCAGGGCCGATTTTTGCGAATGTAATTCTGGCCGACGAAATCAACCGCACGCCTCCCAAGACGCAGGCGGCGCTGCTCGAGGCCATGCAGGAACACCAGGTCACGGTCGGTGGCACGCGGCATCGCTTGGAGGAGCCTTTCTTTGTGCTCGCCACGCAAAACCCGATCGAGCAGGAGGGAACCTACCCGCTGCCCGAGGCACAGCTTGACCGTTTCATGTTCAACACATTCGTCGACTATCCGGCCGAGGATGAAGAACTCGAGATCGTGCGGCGGACGACGACCGACGCGCTGCCGTCGCTGGCCAGCACGCTGTCGGCCGAGGAGATCCTATCGCTGCAGAATCTCGTGCGCCGCGTGCCGGTCGCCGAGCATGTGGCGCGTTACGCCTTGCGCTTTACGCGGCTGACGCGTGCCGAAAAAGGAGATGTGCCGCAATTCGTCAAGGATTATGTGAGCTGGGGGGCCGGTCCCCGCGCAAGCCAGTACCTGGTGCTGGGAGCCAAGGCACGTGCCGTCTTGCATGGGCGCTATCACGCCGAGTGCGCGGATGTGAGGGCTGTCGTCGCGCCGGTGCTGCGGCATCGGATTGTGACGAATTTCAACGCCGAGGCCGAGGGCGTGAAGCCGGACCATATTATTCGCAAACTGATCGACATCGTTCCAGAGTCGGATCGGGAGAGTAGCCGCGGTGGAAGAATATCAGAAGTATTTAGATCCGCGGACGCTGGCTAAGCTGGCCGGGCTGGAGCTGCGCGCGCGGACAATCGTCGAGGGCTTTGTGGCCGGGATGCATCGCAGCCCCTACCACGGCTTTTCCGTCGAGTTTGCCGAGCACCGCGAATATGTTCCCGGCGATGATCTGCGGCACGTCGATTGGAAAGTGTTTGCCAAGACCGACAAGGTCTATCTCAAGCAATACGAGGAGGAAACGAATCTTATTTGCTACCTGGTCCTCGACACCAGCGAAAGCATGCGCTACCGGAGCGATCAAGCGGCATTGAGCAAGTTGGAATATGCACAATGCATCGCCGCGGCGCTCGCGCATCTGACCTTGCGCCAGCAGGACGGCGTCGGGCTGATCACGTTCGACGACGAAATTCGCACGATGTTGCGACCGAGTGGCAATCCTTCGCAGCTGCGGCAGTTGCTGCACTTGATGGAGCAATCGCAGCCCCAGCGTAAAACCGCCACGGGGCCTATCTTTCACGACCTGTCCGAACGACTCAAGAAGCGCGGCGTCGTCGTCATTCTCAGCGACATGTTCGACGACGTCCCCGCCATGATGGCGGGATTGAAGCATTTTCGCCATCGTCGGCATGACGTCGTCGTGTTTCATGTCCTCGACCCGGCCGAGCTCGACTTTCCCTTTCAGCAAACGACGCTCTTCAAGGGGTTGGAACAATTGCCTGACGTATTAAGCGATCCGCGCGCGCTGCGCAAAGCCTACCTCGCAGAGTTCAACGCCTTTCTGCGCCAAGTGCAGGCCGGTTGCCGGGCACAGCACGCCGACTACGTGCAGGTGCGCACGGATCAGAATCTTGAAGTCGCACTTTCGGCGTATTTGTCCGGACGGCTGCGACGCGTGGGCTAGAAAATGTGCCGAGCCAGATGCACGAACAACAAAGATCAACGACGCGGTAAGCGATGAGCGCGGAACCGATGGTACTCCTGGGCGTGTGGATGCATCCGGCGATGCTGGGGTGGCTCGCCGCCGCCGCGGCGCCGATCGTGATCCATCTACTTAGCCGGCGCCGCCATCGCGAAGTCCCCTGGGCGGCCGTCCAATTCCTGCTCGCCGCGGCGCGCAAGAACGCGCGGCGTATCCGCCTGGAAAACTGGCTTTTGCTGGCGGTGCGCACGGCGCTGGTCGCGCTGGTCGTCGCCGCGGTCGCCCAGCCGATGATCGAACGACACGGCGTCGTCGCACACAGCGGGCAGCCGACGCATAAAGTGATCGTGCTCGATGCCTCGTATTCCATGGCTTTCCAGCCGACTGACCGCAGCCGCTTCGAGCGAGCGCAGCAGTTGATTCAGCAAATCGTGGAGCAATCCAATCAGGGAGACGGCTTCACCCTGCTGTTGATGGCCGATCCGCCGCAGGTCATCGTCGGCACTCCCTCGTTCGCTCCGGCCGATTTTTTGGGCGAGGTTGCAGCGACACGGTTGACGCACGGCGGCGCCGACCTCGCGGCCACACTGGTGCAAGTCGAGCAAATCTTGCAAGCGGCGCGCCGCGAAAACCCCCGACTGGCGCGCGAACAGGTCTATTTTCTTACCGATTTGGGACGCACGAGCTGGGCTCCGGAACTGACGGCGAGCGCCATCGCCGAATTCCGGGCACGCAGCCAGCGCCTGGGCAATGCCGCGTTATTGACCGTTGTCGACTTGGGACAGCCAACGGCCGAGAATCTGGCGGTCGAGCAGCTCCGACTCGTCGACCAAGCGGTGACACTCGGCCAAGAGGTCGGCATTGCCGGTGAAGTGCGAAATTTTGGCCGAATGGCCAAATCAAACTGTGCC
>CAMFLN010000113.1 GCA_945957305.1 uncultured Planctomycetaceae bacterium
GCCCTGGGGCGATCCCGGCGATAAGGCGGCGGGAACCGAGGCAAAACAGCCCCGCCGCTAAATTCTACCGACCGGTTAGTAGAGTCATGCCGAGCGTGCCTGTCAAGGAATGATCAACCCGTGCCGCGGAGACCGGTCAACCCTCGCTGCCTCTGGGCCTGGGAGCTCGCCGATGGCCCACCGCTAGGACCGAACCGTCGGGTCTAAGTGCTGGTGTCGGTTTCGGAATACACCTGGCTGTCACCACATAGCCAATTGATGGCGAGATGTCTCTCGCGCGCGATGCTTAGGCACTTGTCGACCTCTTCCGGATCGGCTGCGGAGATCACGTCCTCGCCCACCATCACGTCGTTATCGGAAATACGAAAGCGAGTAATGTCGAAGGTGCCGATCCAGCACTTCTTGGAGAACGCGACGAAGTCGACCGGAACGGGTCGCAGCCGGAAGTTCCTGAATCGCCAATGAGCCATCGTCGCGTGATTGCGATACGCGTGCAGCTTGTCTGGCGGCTGTAGTTGCGCTGCCGCGATGAACTCGCGCGTCTCGTCCATTGTGAATATGTGGACAAGCTGGAACAGCTCTGCAGGCGTGACAACTTCATCATAGGGAGGCAATTCGTACAACCCTAAGGCCCACAATAAGACTCCCAAGCCTTCGAATCGCCATATCGAATCGATTTTGTCGCGTTCGCTTAATTCACCCATAGGGCATTCGAGAATGCTCAGCTCGCGAGGCTCAGCTTCGCTTTGAACACCGGAGTCTTCAATCCACCCCAGCATTGCCTGCTGCGTTTCTTCCGGTTCGTCATGCGTCGTTAGCTCATGCTCCGTCAGCCCGCGGTTTGCAACCGCTGCTAATACCACGGCGCGACGCGCGACACGATCAGCCGTCGGAAATAGATCGTCGGTGTCAACCATCAGAGGTCCCGTAGAAAACCGGGCTGTTGATCAGCCTGCGCACTATCTCAAGGTAGAACAATAAATACAAGTCACGGTTTACCACTATATGAAAGCAACACAGAACTCTCTGTTGTTTCGCAATGACGCCCGTGGTTGCGACTCGACGCCGTGTTTGTGTGGACTTCCCGCGCGTTTATTCCAAACGGTGACGCGCTGTATACAATCGGGAGGAGGTGCTAACTCGACACGGAGGTCCGAATTCATGTCTCGATCGCCTTATCACCTCGGGTTCGCGACGCTGTCCGCCGAAGCGAACGTCGCTGAACTTCCGTTGCGCGGGAGCCTGCCCGCGTGGCTTACGGGCACTTTGCTACGCACAGGTCCCGCCAAGTTCGAAGTGGGGGAACACGCCTTCAATCATTGGTTCGATGGATTGGCGATGCTGCACCGTTTCGGCTTCGCCGCGGGGCGAGTGTCCTACGCCAATCGCTACCTGCACAGCCAGGCCTACGAAGAAGCGCTCTCCAGCGGCACGATCCGACGCAGAGAGTTCGCCAAATAGCGATGCTGCTGGAGGGGCAACGCCATTCAAAAGGGCGTACTTGGAGACTATCCGAGTAGGAAGACTGGCTGTACGTAACAGCGAGATATTGAAATGGGAAATGCGTTTTGCATTGTTGCCTGTCTGTCAGGGGTCGTGGCCATGATGTCTGGCAATAATACGGGGCGCGCACTCTTTTTGAGCGACGCGCCAGTCAGGGGAATAGTCTAAGCATTGCTCGCCAAAGGGCACTTTACTTTGCCGCCGGCTCTCGGCAGTGAGATAGAGCGAGCAACGCGAAGGAAGTTGCCAGATTCGGGTCGCTTTCGAACCAGCGATTATTCGGATTGGTCCATGAGCCATCAGCCTGTTGGCGCTTGAGCAGGGCTCGGGCGACTTCCGCGCGCCAGTCGTGCTTCGCTCCTGCCGCATCCTCGAACGTCGCTGCTCCAACTACATCCAGGGCCTTAGCCATCAGGTGATAGTAGTAGTACAGCCCGGCCTGGCCGAGCCCGGGGTTCTCTTCGACCGAGTAATTGCTGCGCAGCCACTTCGTGGCGGCTTTGACCCGCGGATCATCGGCCGTGACGCCGGCGTAAAGCATGCTCTTCAGCCCATCGTAGGTCATCGAGCCGTAACTGCGCAGGGCTCCCTTCTCGTCTTTACCTGCGGCTCCATATCCTTCTCCCATGGGCGAGTAATAGAAGCCACCATCATTGATCATGGCGGCAAATTTGAGGGTATTGTGCTGGCTTTCCAGATTCTGGCAGCGCGAGACGAAAATCAGCGCTCGCTGGACTGCCGGATCGTTGGGCCCGGCACCGGCCGCCTTCAACGCGTCAAGTAACATGGCGGTATTAGACAGATCCGCGCCCGGGCTTTTGGCGCTGTAACCGACTCCACCGTATTGAGTGTCGGCCGGAGCTTTTTCTTCCCCTTCGTCGAACTGTATGTCCCGCAGGAAGTTAGCCGCTTGCTCGATCGTCTTGGTATAGCGACCATCTTTATTGGCACGGGCAAAGCATTCCAACGACAGACTGGTTTCGTAGTTGGTAATGCCTGGTGCTGGTGCAGCGATGCTGCCGTCGGGCTGAATGAACGTCTGCAAGTAGGCGAGTCCTTTGGCAACCTGCGGGTCGTCGACGCTGCGACCGCTGCTCAACACGGCCATGGTGGCCAGTGCCGTCGCGCCAGGACCGATCTGCTTCGTGTACGAGCCATCGTCCGCCTGGCCGGTCACGCGCAGGAAGTTAATTCCCTTCGCAATGGCCTCGTCGATATCTTGGCGGGTTGGCGCGTCTTGTTGCGTCGGCGCCGCCGCATCGTTTGCCACGCTCATGGCCAGCGGCAGGCATAACGAAAATAACACTGTCTGCGCAGCGATAAGAGAACATCGACCAGGCATCGAAAAACACCTTGTACCGAACAAAAGACGGAGTTTAAGAGCGTCTGCGGGGCCGGGCGCAGGTCAAGAGCATAACGCCTGCGGTCACTGCCAGAAAGATACTTGCTGGCTCGGGAACTGCGACGGACGACGTAGCGCCCAGGCCATATGTGCTCAACCAATTCGAAGCGACCAGCGCGATATCCTGACCGTTGACGATGCTGTCGCCATTGAGATCGCCTGGTACGCTCGTTCCCGTTTGCAGCCAATCGCTCGCGGCCAAGGCGATGTCCTGGCCGTTGACGATGCCATCAAAGTTGGCATCGCCGGGAAAGAACCCGACCAGACGAATCCCGTAAAATCCCGATCCCGAGTTGCCTGCGGCCGAATAGTATGCTGCCGAGGTGTAGTCGATCTTGCCATTGAAGACGCCGCCACGCAGCAGGTGCAACGCGGGATTGGGTGTTCCGTCGAGATTCTTCAGCGGACTATCGAGCCATTCCCAATATAAGCCGCTTTGATCGTAAGTGCCGTACGGGCTGGGGGAATTCGTGTAGGCGCCGACGTCCGTCAGGTAGTTGATCGTGGGATCGGTTACTCCCCCGGTGAACACGCCGTTGGGGTTGAAACTGGGAGTGCCGCCGCCGGTGACCGCGAAACCAGTATTGATGGAAAAATAATTCGCTGCCGGGACGCCTGGCGTGCCAGGGGGCAGCGCGGAGACCGGTGCCGCATCGGAACCAGTTGCATAGTCGTAATAGCCTGGACCGCCGACTTTGTTCGGATCGTAGAACGCCGCCTTGTAGAATTCGTTCTCGGTCGGCAGGCCAAACACGGCGTTAGGGCTGCGCGTGATGGTGTTGGCATTGCTCGGGGTCGGGGTACCGCCGAGCAACGTATAGGCGCCGGATTCAGTATCACCGTTTCCTTGCCCGTTTTGCATCCAGTTCACGAAGCGGAGGCTGTCGTAGAACGAAATGAACCCCACGGGCTGATTCCCTTGGCCCGATTTCACATTGTACTTGCTGCCATCCGCAGCGCCAGCGTTGTAGGTGATGCCGCCGTTGACGTTCGTTGACATGCTGGCGCTGTAGAGTGCCAGCGCATTGGCGCCGGTTGGATCCTTGGAGTTCAGAAATTCCGTCCACTGAGCGTTGGTAACCATCTTCTTGCTGATGGCGTACGTATGGTCGACGCTGCCATAGACCGTTTCTGTGGTCGATTCGTCCCAAGGATTGTTAGGCTGGCCGATGGGCGCCCAATCCATGGATACCACGGCATAGACCGGCGAGTTTGAAAACGATGCCGACAGCAGCAAGCACGCGAAACTCAAGTAGCGATAATTCGACATAGATCCGCATTTCCTTGACACAATGAAGTACCTCGAAGCGTGTTCCGATAAGCTCAGCATTTCCACGGCGAGTGGAAGGCTTGGCGAACAGCAATATGTATTCCATTGTGGAGCGAGTAGCCGATTTACTTCGATCCGCCACATTACGCGACAGTGACGTTCAGGGGCAGGCCTGCCGACGCCAATCGCTATGGCTAAAAAATCACCGCGCGAGGCGAATAAATCGCCGTGGATTCCGGCGGGACCGTTGAATTCAGCTCTGGCATGCACTCGCTTCGAGACGGCGCAGCTATTGCACTTCCGCGCCCCGGTTCGTTATTAAATGGCAGCAGGAGCGCAGGCGGCCTGTCGACGTGCTCATTCGAAGTGGCAGGATGTTTGCAGTAGAACTGCGAAGATGATGATTGCACAGCGCAAGAACCGTGTCGACGGATTCACAATCGTCGAACTCTTGGTCGTGCTTGCCATTATTGGCATTCTCGTGGCGCTCTTGTTACCTGCCGTACAGGCGGCGCGCGAGACCGCCCGCAGGGCAAGCTGCGCCAACAACTTGAAGCAGTTGACGCTGGCCTTCCACGGTCATCGGGAAGCAAAGGGCGCTTTACCCCCTCCGCGCATTACAATCGCGGGTCAGCAGCACGGCTGGCTAGTCGACCTGCTGCCATATTTTGAGCAAGCGACACTGGCCAGCCGCTACCAGGCGGAAAAGAACTTCTACGCGGTCGAAAATGAACCGATCGCACGTGCGCCCTTGTCCGTCACGATGTGCCCTTCCACGGGTCAGGACGCGGGTGATCGACTTGTTACGATTCTCACCTCGGGCGGCAATGCGACTGGTTGCAGTGGCCTGGTCACCGACTATTCCGTGGCTTACCTGTTGAACGCCGCGTCGGCAAATGCTGCCGGTTTGGGGTGCTCGCCAAATTGCGTCAGCTACGACGATGATATGCGCCCTGTTCTCTATGCCGGGAATGAAGAGAACCTACCGCATCCTATGGATCGAGTGACAGACGGGCTGTCAAATACGATCCTCATTTCCGAGCAAGCAGGACGACCAGACCACTACATTCGCGGCGCGCGGCAGTCGGCGAACGTCAACCTACTGTATCCAAACTGGTACATGGCTTGGCCCTCGTTTCGTGTCATGACGTTTACCGGTTATGACGCCACCGGTCGCAACATTGCGGCCAGCTGCGCGATTAATTGTAACAACAGCCAGGGGGTCTACAGCTTTCACACGGGGGGGGCGAACGCCTCGCTTTGCGATGGCAGCGTGCGATTCCTCAGCCAAGAAATCTCGGTCTTGTTGGCCTTTCAATTGTTCACCAGGGGAGGTTCCGAAGTTGCCACGCCGCCGGGCACATAATAAAGACGTGCGTTGTCCTAGTGCAGAAGCGAATTCGGATTTCCCCTCGCCCGCCAGGACATTATCCGGCTGTCTCGTGGCCTTGTTCATCGTGGCTGGCTGCGGCGAACATCGAGCGAGGACCCCGGTCTATCCAGTCCACGGAAAACTGACGATCGAGGGCGTCGCGGCCGCAGGGGCAACGATCTTTTTTCACCCCGCCACGGTGATCGACGCCAGCCCCTTGCGACCCTTGGCCATCGTTGATGCCGACGGAGGCTTTTCGCCAACCACTTATGAACACGGAGATGGCCTGCCGGCAGGGGACTATATCGTCACGGCGAGTTGGCCCCTTGTCGTCGTCAATGAACTGGGCGAGAGTAACGCCGGTGATGATCGGCTGAAACACCGCTATTCTGATCCGACGCGCCCTGTCGCCAGAATCAAGGTCGTGCCCGGGAACAAAGAATTCTACGCGTGGGACCTGCAGTGAGTAGCGACAAACATGACTGACACTGGGCCTGAGGGATTCGCAAGTGCACAGGCACAAGCAACATACCGATCGCCGGTTCTGGGCTCTTCCCCCGCATCTGTCGCTGTCAGCGCTGCAGCCGTCGTCAAGCGCTACACGCAAGGGACTGCGCGGATCGACGCGCTGCGCGAAGTATCGCTCACGATTCCCGCCGGGCAGTTTCTGGCCGTCATGGGACCCAGTGGCTGCGGCAAGAGCACACTGCTCCATGCAATCGCCGGTCTCACTCGTCCCGATGTCGGCAAGATCGTTGTCGAAAATACCGACATCGCCACGCTCAATGACCGCCAGCTGACGCATTTTCGGCGGCGACGCGTGGGGTTAGTCTTCCAGTCGTTCAATTTGATCCCCACCCTGACTGCCGCCGATAATATCAAGCTTTCCTTGCTCGCTGATGGCCGCGCGCGCGACGCCGAAGCGCGGCTGCCGGTGGTGCTCGAACGGTTGGGACTGACGAATCGTCGCAATCACCGCCCTGATGCACTCAGCGGCGGTGAACAGCAGCGTGTGGCGATTGCCCGCGCGATGATCACCGACGCGACGATGTTGTTAGCTGATGAGCCGACGGGCAACCTCGATTCGATCAGCGGGCAATACGTCTGCCGGTTGTTGCAGGAGTTGTGCCAGGAACAGTCACGGACGATCGTCTTGGTCACGCACGAGCCGGCGGTTGCAGTCTGGGCCGAGCGAGTGGTGGTGATGAGAGACGGGCAAGTGCTGGCAGAGTTCGCCACTCGCGAGTTCAGCCAACCGCACAGATTGGCCGCTCACTATCAGGACCTGATCAGTGAACCGCGCATCGGATCGCGGAGCGCTCCCAACGAGCGTAATTCGTAGGAGACCGTTTCGATTGACAATCGCCGAGCTATCGACCGCATTTCGTTTAATGGTCGGTTACGCCCGCAGCCATGCGGCGCGACTGTTCGTGACGACATTGTCCATTCTGGCCGCGGCCTGCGTTGTTGTGTGGGTAGTCAGCGGTTACGACTCGGTCATCGCCCGCATCGATCAGTTCGGTGCCGCATACCTGGGGCGGTACTCTTTGATTGCCGTTCCTGCCGGCCCGCGGCGCACGCCTGGTCCGCGTGTGCAGCGGTTTCTGCCACCGGAGTTCATCGTTGCCTTGCGCGCGGATCCGCAGGTATTGGCGGTCGAGCCGGTTCTTCAACAATCGTGCCGGCTGCGGCGCGGTGATGCCGATCCGCACGCGGATGCCTCGCAGTCTATTAAGCGCATGGAGACCGCGGCCGTACTGTCCGGAACCGACGCTCCAGATTCTCCTTACCCATTACTCTCCGGGCGTTGGTTCACCGGGAAACAAACCGAATCGGCCGAGGGAGCAATCAGCCAGGAACTGGCGGCGCAACTCCAAGTAGCACCCGGCGACGAGGTGCTGGTCAGTAGCCGCAACGGCCAACCGCCCGTCGCGGTGCGCATCGTCGGCGTCGTGAGGCAGATGCGGCCGCTGCCCCCCTTGTTCATGAACGCCGACATGCCCTCGATGCGTGTCGATGTGTTAGATCACGGTCCGGCGGATGCGGCAGTGTACGTATCACGCGAACTGGCAGGAAAAATTTCCGGTGAACGGGACAAGATCAGCTACGCAGGAATTGTGCTCAGTGGCGGCGCTGTTGCCGAAGATGTTCGTTCATCCCTTGCAGCACGCGAGCCCGACCTCGCGTCTAGGGCTTTCCTCCAAGACCCAGATAC
>CAMFLN010000114.1 GCA_945957305.1 uncultured Planctomycetaceae bacterium
GGAATCGCACAGCGGCGCTGCCCGCACGCGCCCCGATGAAGCGGAAGTGAGTTAGCGGACTCAACGATTCAGGAACGTCGCCTGCAAGCGGCGCCAGTTTTTCTGAGCCAGCATGAAAGCGGCGCGCGTTTGTGCGGCAACGCTTTTTTGCAGTTTTTTCCGTAACTGAATTGCAAACAGACAATTAGGTTTTATCATTCGGGCAGCCGGCCCGCGATGTAACAACAGAATTTGCTTGACCTCAAGCCCGGTTTTCTCCGGCCGATTGTCCTATGGCGGACGGGCCGTTACCGGTGCGATTTACAAGATCCTACTGGGCCTGTGTCAAGCGAAAGGAGCCCTTGTGAAACCCAAAGAAGTACTGGCGTTATGCCGAGAAAAGGACGTCAAGGCGATCGACCTGCGGTTCATGGATTTCCCAGGTATTTGGCAGCATTTCACCATCCCGGTGAACAAGCTGGCCGAGGACGTTTTTGAAGACGGCCTGGGCTTCGACGGTTCGAGCATTCGCGGCTGGCAAGCCATCAACGAAAGCGACATGATCCTGGTGCCGCAGCCCGAGACGGCGGTGCTCGATCCGTTCACGACTCTGCCGACGCTGTCGATGATCTGCAACATTCAGGATCCGATCACACGCGAGGATTATTCGCGCGATCCGCGCAATGTGGCGCGGAAATCGGTCAACTATCTGAAGAGCACCGGCATTGCGGATACCGCATACATCGGCCCGGAAGCCGAGTTCTTCATCTTCGACGACGTGCGTTTCGACGCCCGCGCGAACGAGGCCTACTACCACCTGGACAGCATCGAAGGGGAGTGGAACCGGGGCCGCGTCGAGAACCCCAACCTCGGCTACAAGCTGCGTCATAAGGAGGGGTACTTCCCGGTCCCTCCGGCAGATCAATTGATGAACATCCGCAATGAGATGATGCAGACGATGATCGACTGCGGGATGGACGTCGAAGCGCAGCATCACGAGGTCGCCACGGCTGGACAATGCGAGATTGACTTGCGCTTCCAAAACCTGGTGCGCATGGCGGACCAGATGTGCCTGTACAAGTACATCATCAAAAACGTGGCGCGGAAGTACAACAAGACCGTCACGTTCATGCCCAAGCCCCTGTACGGCGATAACGGCTCCGGCATGCACACGCACGTCTCGCTGTGGAAGGGGAGCGAACCGCTGTTTGCCGGCAGCGGCTACGCGGGCCTGAGCGAGATGGCGCTGTACGCCATCGGCGGTTTGCTCAAGCATGCTCCGGCGATCCTGGCCTTCAGCAATCCCACCACCAACAGCTATAAGCGCTTGGTGCCGGGCTACGAGGCGCCGGTGAACCTGGCGTACTCGCAGCGGAACCGCTCGGCCTCGTGTCGCATTCCGATGTACAGCGCGAGCCCCAAGGCCAAGCGCGTCGAGTTCCGGTGCCCCGATCCCAGCTGCAACCCGTACCTGGCCTTCTCGGCCATCTTGATGGCTGTAATCGACGGCATCCAGAACAAGATCAACCCGGGCCAGCCGCTCGACAAGGACATCTACGACCTGTCACCGGAAGAATTGGCCGAAGTGCCCAAGACTCCCGGTTCGCTAGAAGAAGCTCTCTCGGCCCTGAAAGCCGACCATGAGTTCTTGCTCCGGGGTGACGTGTTCACCGAGGACGTCATCAGCACCTGGATCAATTACAAGAGCGAGAAGGAAGTCGACGCCATGCGGTTGCGTCCGCATCCCTACGAGTTCTGCTTGTACTACGACATCTAGAGATCGCCTTGGCCTTCGCAAGGGCCACGCGTTCGCTGCGATAATCCCCCTCGCCCTGCCCAAGATTGGCAGGGCGAGGTTTTTTATGAGTATGCCGAACGTCGCCGCCGTGACCTGGCGGTTACGAAATCGCAGCGGTGATTCGCAACAGAGTTTGACCGAGGAGTCATTTCATGCGTCCCTGGAAGCTGGCCGAAGTCAACTACGCCTACGTGAAGGAGCATCCGTACGAAGTGGCGGTGTTGCCCCTGGGGGCGACCGAACCGCACAACCTGCACCTGCCCTATGGCACTGACACGATCGAAGGTGACGTGGTCGGCGAAGAGATTTGCCGTGCGGCGCACGAGCGCGGCGCCAAAGTCATACTGCTGCCGACGATTCCCTACGGCACCGAGACGAACCAGATCGCCTACCCACTGTCTTTGAACGTGAACCCTTCGACGCTGTCGGCCGTGATCGCCGACCTGGTCGAATCCCTGGCGCGGCACAACATCCGCAAGATCGTGCTGCTGAACAGCCACGGCGGCAACGATCTGAAACCGGCTTTGCGCGAGCTGTACGGCAAGACGACCGCACACCTGTTCCTTTGCAATTGGTACAAGGTCTTGGCTGACGTGGAGCATGAGATCTTCGACGATCCCGGCGATCACGCCGGCGAGATGGAAACGTCCTTCATCATGGCCTATCGTCCGGAGCTCGTGGCCCGCCATCCGGATGGCTCGCTGGCTGCGGACGACGGTGCGATGGCCGCTACGAAATTCGACGCCGTCAATCGCGGTTGGATTTCGATCACCCGCCCCTGGCACTTGCTGACGACCAATACGGGAGCCGGCAACCCGCACGCGGCCACGGCCGAGAAGGGGCGACAGATGATGAAACTACTGGTCGAACGCCTAGCCCAATTCCTGGTCGAGTTGTCAGCCGCGCCGGTCGATGAGCGATTTCCTTACTAGAAGTCACCCCTGAATTTGCTGTCGGCATGGAGCTCCTGGAAGAACGGATCTATCCACAGATGACGCAGAGAGCGCAGATAAATACAAAATCCGAATCAACGCGTTCGCGTGATCAACAACTGTGAACTCTGCAATTCGCAAGAGCCTCTCTGCGAAATCTGCGCTAACTGCGGATAAGTTCAGCTATTTAGGCGTCGAGCGCCTGCGGCGCACGGACAACGAGTTGTCCGTGCCACCCTAGCTCATCCGGGAGATTGTCGTTGAAGGCTTGTTTCTCGCGGACATGAGGCGATCAACAATGTTTCGGCTCGACCGCGGCCGGGTTGAACCAGGGGCCGTGGCCATCGATCAGGGCCTGGTCGGCATCCGGCGGCCCCCAGGTGTTGGGCTCGTAAATGTGCAGCGGTGTGGAATTGCCTAACACCGGGTCAACAATTCGCCATGCGGCTTCGACCGCGTCCTCGCGCGTGAACAATGTCTGGTCCCCGTCGAGCGCATCCCCCAGAAGCCGTTCGTACGGTTCGCGATCGTCTGGGCTTTGATGCTGGGCGAACAGCTCGACCTCCTCGCCCACCATCTGCTCGCCCGGCACTTTGACGCGTGTCGACAGGGCCAGGACGACTTCGGGATTCAAACGAAATCGCAAGTAGTTCGCCCAAGAGGTCTCGGACTTGCCGAGCATGGTCTGCGGATATTTTTTCAGCACCACGCGCACTTCTGTCGAAGTGACGGGCAGGCACTTGCCGACGCGGACATAAAACGGCACCCCCGCCCAGCGCCAGTTGTGCACGCAGAAACGGCACGCCGCGAACGTCTCGACCGTCGAATCTTTAGCCACGCCCGCCTCGTCCCGGTAGCCGCGAAACTGCCCGCGCACGATCGACTCGGGGGACAGGGCTTCAATGGTCCGCAGGACTTTGAACTTCTCATCGCGGAACGACTCTGCGTCGCGGGCCGCGGGGGGCTCCATGGCGATCGACGCCACGAGTTGCAGCATGTGGTTCTGCACGACGTCGCGAATCGCGCCAGCCTCTTCGTAAAACTTGCCGCGCCCTTGCACGCCAAAGCTCTCGGCCATCGTGATCTGCACGCAGTCCAGGTAGTGGCGGTTCCAGATCGGCTCGAGAATGGGGTTCGCGAAGCGGAAGTAGACCAGGTTCAGCACCGGCTCTTTGCCCAGGTAGTGATCGATGCGAAAGATGGCCGACTCGGGGAAGTAAGTATGCAGAATGCGATTCAGCTCCTGCGCCGAGGCCAGGTCGCGACCGAAGGGCTTCTCAACCACCACGCGCGCTGCTTCCGTGCAACTGGCCTGGGCCAGACCTTCGGCCACGGTTTCGAACAGGCTCGGTGGAATGGCCAGGTAGTGCAGCGGCCGCTTCGCGCCATTGAGCTGCTCTTTCAATTTCTGATAGGTCGCTGGATCCTGATAGTCTCCATCGACGTACTTCAAACGCGCGGACAGCTTAGCAAAGGCGGCCGCATCGACGCCGCCATGTTCGGTCAAGCTCGCCCGGGCCCGCTCGCGCAGCTGATCCACCGTCCAGCCCGCCTTGGCGACCCCGATCACGGGCATGTCCAACTCGCCGTGGCGCGTCATGGCCTGCAGTGAGGGAAAGATCTTCTTGTAGGCCAGGTCTCCGGTAGCACCGAAGAAGACCAGGGCATCGGATCGTTCGCTTGGCATCAAGCCCTCCTCTGACTCAGCTGGCCAGCCGCGCGTTCTCTAACGCTTTAGCTACTGCGGCAACTCATCCTTGTTGCGTCCCATGCAAGAAGATTTTTATCACGAAAGCACGAAAGCACGAAAAGGGCAATTAAGACCCCTCAAAAACTTTGGTCGCATGTTCCCCTTCAGCTTTTTCGTGCTTTCGTGCTTTCGTGATCGAATTCCTGCTGCTTAGACTTTGATGCAAGGCCCGGTGGTCACGAGCTGCCATGACGCGCCGCGCGATAACGTTGGATCAAGCTGTTCGTCGAACTGTCATGCGCTAGCTTCGGCGATTCTGCGTTCTTCAGCTCGGGAATGATCCGGCCCGCTAGCACCTTGCCCAGCTCCACACCCCATTGGTCGAACGAATCGATGTCCCAGATCACGCCTTGCGTGAAGACAATGTGCTCGTAGAGGGCCACGAGCTTGCCCAGCAACTCGGGCGTGAGCCGGTCGGCGAGGAGCGTGTTCGTAGGGCGGTTCCCCTCGAAAACGCGATGTGGCACCAGCCAATCCGGTGTTCCTTCGGCTTTCACTTCCGCGGCCGTCTTGCCAAAGGCCAACGCCTCGGTCTGGGCCAGCAGGTTCGCGGTGAGCAGGTCGTGATGGTCCCCCAAAGCATTGAGCGTGTGCAGGAAACCGATGAAGTCGCACGGGATCAGCCGCGTTCCTTGGTGAATCAACTGATAGAACGAATGCTGGCCGTTCGTGCCGGGCTCGCCCCAATAGATCGGCCCGGTCGTATGTTCGACGGGCGTTCCAGCCAGCGTGACGTGCTTGCCATTGCTCTCCATGGTGAGCTGCTGCAAGTAGGCGGGGAAACGCTTGAGGTACTGATCGTAGGGCAGCACCGCGACTGTTTCGGCGCCGAAGAAATTGTTGTACCAGATCGACAGCAGGGCCATGATCACCGGCAAGTTTCGCTCGCTAGGGGCCGTGCGAAAGTGCTGATCCATGGCATGAAAACCGGCCAACAAGGCGCGGAAGTTATCCGGCCCCACGGCCAGCATGGTGGATAAACCAATGGCCGAGTCCATCGAGTAGCGCCCGCCGACCCAATCCCAGAAGCCAAACATATTGGCCGTGTCGATCCCGAACTTCTTGACCTCTTTTTCATTGGTCGAGACCGCCACGAAATGCTTGGCCACCGCCACCTCGTCACGCAAGGTGCGCAAGGACCAGTCGCGTGCCGTGTGAGCATTGGTCATCGTCTCGAGCGTGGTGAACGTCTTTGAGCTGACGATGAACAACGTTTCGGCGGCGTCGAGCCCTTGCACGGCCTCGGCGAAATCGGTGCCGTCGACGTTCGACACAAAGCGAAACGTCAGGCTGCGATCGCTGTAATGCCGCAAGGCTTCGTACGCCATCACGGGGCCCAGGTCCGAACCACCGATGCCGATGTTGACGATGTTGCGGATGCGCCGGCCGGTATGTCCCAGCCAGCGTCCGCTGCGCACACGGTCGGCAAACTCAGTCATCTTGTCCAGCACGGCATGCACCTGTGGGACGACGTCTTCACCGTCCAGGAAGATTTGCTCGGTGCGCGGCGCCCGCAAGGCGACATGCAACACGGCGCGATTCTCGGTGACGTTGATGCGCTCGCCGCGAAACATGGCCTCGCGCCGCTCGGCCAGGCCCGCTTGCTCGGCCAGTTGCAGCAGCAACCGCATCGTTTCGGCCGTGATGCGGTTCTTCGAGTAATCCAGATGCAGGCCGACGGCATCAAGCGAAAACCGCTCAGAGCGGCGTGGATCGTCAGCGAACAGTTGGCGCAAATGCGTGTTCTTGATGCTGGCAAAATGCGCTTGCAAATCTTGCCAGGCGGCAACACCGGCGGATTGATTGGTGGAGTTCATCGTGTGTCCATCGGCTGAGGTGGCAGTGACCGTGACGGGGGCGCCGGCAGATGCGTCTGCTGCCGCCAACGTACCGGTTTGCTGCCACAGGCGAAAGCCGCCCAGGAAGGCATGAGCGTTGCTACCCAGTCGACAGTTTTTCGGCAACGATTTTAGTTTTTTGACATTGCCCCCACCCAACACGACGTAGTCGGGTTCCAGCGCCGCGGAGAGAGTTGCGATCACATCCTCGACCAGCAGACGCCAGCGCTTTTTTCCAAAGCGCTCCAATCCGCGCAGACCGACGTAGTCCTCGTAGGTCCGCTTGCGATAGCGCATATGGGCCAGTTCCAGCGGCTCGAGCACGCCGTCGAAGATCATGGCCGACCCGAGCCCTGTCCCCAACCCCAAGAAGAGCATTTTGCCCCCCTCGTAGCTGCCCAGGGCTTGCATGGCGGCGTCGTTGATCACCTTGACAGGGCGCTGAAATGCCGCCGCGAAATCGAAGCCGACCCAGCCAGGAGCCAGATTATAGGGCTCGGAAATCGGCCGCCCACGCAACACAGGCGCGGGGTAGCCGATCGAAATGACGTCGTATTTCCAGTCGGCCGCCAACTCCTGCACGCGCGGCACCATTTGCGCGGCTGACATGGTGGGTCCGGACACGATCTTGCGCGGGGTCGTCTCGCCAGACGCCAAGATCTTGATGTGGGTCCCTCCCACGTCGATGGCCAGTATCTGCATCGCTTGCTCCTTACTCTCCTCCATGAGAGCACCTTTTGGCCGCGCATCGCGGCGCGCTCCCGTCGCCCAGACATCATAACGACATGTCTGGGCACCTGCACTTCCCCCGCTTGTCAGCCGTTGGTGTTCTTGATTCTTTCGCGCTATGATGGCGTGACAAGTCTCAGGGAGATTTCGATATTTCCACGATCCACGCCCACTTTCTGCCGCAGCTGGTTGCGCCCGAAGCGCTGCGCGGTGGGACCGTGGTGGTGCTCGATATTTTGCGTGCGACGACCAGCATTACGTATGCGCTGGCGGCCGGTGCCTCGCGCGTCATCCCCTGCGGCGAAATTGACGAAGCCCGACAAGTGGCCGAGCGGCTTGCTGCCGGCGGAGAAACGCCGCTCTTGGGGGGAGAACGCCAGGGGTTGTTCATCCCTGGGTTTGACCTGGGCAATTCGCCAGCCGAGTACACGGCCGCCCACGTCGAGGGCCGGAGTTTGGTCTTTACGACCACCAATGGCACGCGGGCCATGTTGCACTGCCGCCAGGCGGGGCGGGTGTTGCTCGGTTCGTTCGTCAATCTGCGCGCGATCGTAGCCCTGCTGCGCGACGCCGAGGAAGTACATCTGGTCTGCGCCGGCACCGACAGTGCGATCACACGCGAAGACGTGCTGGCCGCCGGCGCGATCGTCTATCGGCTGTTGTTGCCGGACGATCCACACGCCGCCGGCGCCTGGTCGCGCTCGACGTTGAACGACGAAGCATGTCT
>CAMFLN010000115.1 GCA_945957305.1 uncultured Planctomycetaceae bacterium
CGCAATCGATACGAATGGATCGTCAACGACCTGGCCATTCAAGTGGCGCGCGGCGTCCACGTGCCCGTGCATGCTTCGCTGGCCGGTCCGCAAATCGCGTATCAGATCGTCGATAGCGGCGCGAAGGTGGTGATCGTCTCGGGCCCTGATCAGGCCGAGAAGCTCGCCGACCAGGCGTCGAAATTTGACAAGGGGACCAAGTTCGTCTCGCTCGACGCCTGCTCGAAGTCAATCGGGCATTTCGCAGTGGCGCAGCTTGCGGAGTTAACCGCCAAGGTCGACGATGCGCAGGCCGAACAGGTCGAACGCGCAGCAGTCGCAAACGTGCAACCGAGTGATCTCGCCACGATCTTGTACACCTCGGGCACGACGGGCGATCCCAAGGGGGTCATGCTCACGCAGGGGAACCTGGCTTTCAACGTTTCGGCGCTCTTGAAAATGTGGGTTCCCAATGCCGACGACGTGCGCCTGACCTGGCTGCCGCTAAGTCACATTTTCGCGCGGACCTGTGACCTGTACACCTGGGTCGCTTCCGGCGCGGTGCTGGCCCTGGCTGAGAGCCCCGAGGCGATCATCGCCAATTGCCAGGAAGTCCATCCCACGTTGATCAACGGCGTGCCGTACTTCTTTGACAAGCTACATCGCTTCCTCGCCTCGCAAGGTATGGCCGATAAGCCGGGCATGCTGCAGATGGCGCTCGGCGGGCGTGTGCGTTATTGCGGATCGGGGGGCGCAGCGCTCGCCGATCACACGCACCTGTTCTTCAAAGAGCAAGGCGTGTTCATCTCGCAGGGCTATGGCCTGACCGAGACCTCGCCGACGATTTCGACCGGCCAGGAATCGGATACGAAGGTCGGAACTGTGGGGCGCTTACTTCCTGGTGTCGAGGTCAAAATTACCGACGAAGGGGAAATCTGCACCCGCGGCCCGCACGTGATGCAAGGTTATTGGAACCTGCCCCAGGCTACGGCCGAAGTTTTGCGTGACGGTTGGTTTCACACCGGCGACCTGGGCGAGATCGACAGCGAAGGCTATCTGAAGATCACCGGTCGCAAGAAGGAACTCATCGTCACCGCGGCCGGCAAGAATATCGCGCCAGTGAATCTCGAGGCCTACCTCACCGCCGACCCGCTGATCGCCCAGGCGCTGGTGATCGGCGACGCGAAGAATTATCTGACGGCCCTGATCGTGGTGAACCCCGAGCCCTTGCTGGCCGAGTGCAAAGAGCTGGAAATTCCGGTCTCGACGATCGAAGAAGCTCTCACCAACGCCCAGGTCCGCGAGTTGTACGCCGGGCGGATCGCTCAGCGGCTGGCCGGGGTCTCGCACTATGAACAAGTTCAGAAATTTACCTTGATCGCCCGGCCGTTTTCGCCGGAGTCGAATGAATTGACCCTGACGCTGAAGCTGCGGCGGAAGGTGATCGAAACGAATTACGCACGCGAGATCGAGGCGATGTACGCCCCGGCCGGCGTGCCCGCGGCCGCACACTGAACAGGAGATGTCCGTAGGGCGATAAATTGCTGCCAGTGTGCAGGTTAGGTTGTGGCAAGAACCAAGGGGCGTGATTACAATACACCGGCTGTGGCGGTCGGTTATCCTGTGTTTCTCTCATCCGATGCCAAGCGAGGCTTTCGCGTGCCGGAGACCGGCCGCCATGCCAAGGGCGTTTTTTTAACGCAAGGGGAATGACGATGAACAGTCGTGCGGTGGAATCAGAACCAGAAGTTAAAAAGGGCCACGGCGCTCCGGCCGAGGTCGAGAAGGAATCGTTTGCCGAGGTCGCCCTGAAGCTCGGCGGCAAGAGCGCGGAAGAGGCGCGTCGCATGGGCGCGGTCGACAAGGCCGACGACCAGGTTGAAGCCTTGTTCGCCCCGCAGTATCAAACGATCAACAGCCCGGCCCACCGCGCTGTGTGGGACGCGCAAACGCCGATCAACGAATTCATCAGCGCTCCGGCACAGACTCCGCCGCACGTGCAAAAGGTGATGGATGACTCGCTGGCCGTCGTGCGCAAGCACTTCCAGGCCCGCACGCTGTTGAACGAAGCCAAGAACAGCATCGCCAAGCCGGTCCTCGACGACCTCGGCACGGCCGGTTACTGGGGCCTGCTTGTCGGTCGTGAATACGGCGGCTCAGGCGCTCCGTTCTCCAGCTTCGCTCCTTTCCTCACCAAGATGGCCACGATCGACGGCACGATCGCCGGCATGGCCAGCGTGCACGGCTGTATCGGTGCGGTCGATCCGGTGCGTTCGTTCGGCAACCCCGAGCAAAAGAAGAAATACCTGCCGTTGTTGGCCAGCGGTCAGCGTCTGTCGGCTTTCGCCTTGACCGAACCGAACGCCGGCTCGGACTTGACCGCTCTGCGGACCACCGCGACACGCGACGGCGACGACTACCTCATCAACGGCGAGAAGCTGTTCATCACCAACGTCACCTGGGGACGCACGATTGGCCTGGTTTGCTTGTTGGACAAGAAGCCGGCCGTGTTCATCTGCGATTTGCCGGACAAGGAAAGCGAGAACTTCTACTTCAAGCCCTACGGCCTGTACGCTCTGCGTTACGCGTCGAACCAAGGCTTCGTGATGAAGAACTTCCGCGTTCCGGCCGCCAACTTGCTCAAGCCGATCAAGGGTGACGGTCTGACGATCGCCTACCACGGCTTGAACCTGGGCCGCGTGTCGTTGTGCGCTAACGCCGCCGGCACGATGCGGTTGATGCTGGCCAACATGCTCCCCTGGGCCCGCTATCGCAAGACCTACGGCCAGGCGATTGTCAGCCGCGAGTTGGTCGAGCGCCGCATGGGCCGCATGGCCGGCTTGATCGTGGCTTGCGATGCGTTGGTCGAATGGTGCGCCGGCTTGATCGACAAAGGCTACCGCAGCGAGATGGAATGCATCATCGCCAAGATCTTCGGCAGCGAGTCGCAGAAAGAAGCTGCGATCGAGCTGATGATGAAGACGCACGGCGGTCGCTCCTTCTTGCACGGCCACATCTTCGGCGACAACGTGCATGAGTACCTCGCCCCCTGCATCTATGAGGGCGAAGGCGAAATGCTTGGCATGGCCTTCTTCAAGTCCTTGGTCAAGCACCACGGCACGCAGTTCTTCGAACCGATCGGCAAGGCCTTGGCCGCTGCCGGCATCAAGAAGCCCAACATGACCAACCCGGCCCACGCCTGGGCGCTCAAGGGCCCGCTGGCTGCCTACAGCAAGTGGTACCTGGGCCAGATGGTCAGCCGTCCCAGCTGGTCGGCGTTGCCGCCGATGCCGGAAACTCTGCGGAAGCACGCCGAGTTCGCCGCCCAGTGGCTCGGCCGCAGCCGGATGGAAGTCAGCGGCACGATGCGCAAGCACCAGCTCGGCCTGGCCGATCGCCAGTGCCGCATGTCCGAGCTGTCGCAGCGGATCCAGGACGCGATCACCATCCTCTGCACGGCACTGTACGCCTCGCGCAGCCAGGAAGAAACGGTACGCGTCGCGGCCGACTGCGTCTGCCAGGACTTGACCCGCAAGCTGACGGGCGAGCGTGCCACGGACCGGTACTATCGCACGGTCACGAAGCTGGGCCAGGCGATCGCCAACGGCGAGTTCAAGAGCATCGCGGGCCTGCCAGAAGCCGAAATCATGATGTCGTACAAGCAAGACTAGTTCTTACGTACGATAAAGCACAAGCAACGACCCACGGTTCGTGAGAGCGGACCGTGGGTTTTTTTATTTGTTTGTTTCGGATGGTTTGGCTCGGCGGCACGTGGCCCGCGCAGAATCGCCGCGCTTGACGCTCTACAGCGAACAGACACAATTGACTTCAAGCGAGCACTTACCTTTAGGTAATAGTCCGAGCAATTGCGCCTCGCGCAGAAAGCAGATTCACCTTGGCCAAATTTGCTGTCATCATGCCGGCCGCCGGGGCCAGTAGCCGCTTCAACGACAAGAACTACAAAAAACCGTTTGCGCCGTTGGCGGATCGGGCCGTGTGGCTGCATTCGGCCGAAAAATTCTTGAATCGTGCAGACGTCGTGCAGGTGATCCTGGTGATCTCGCCCGAGGATCGCGAGTATTTCGATTTCAAATTCACGGCCAACGTCACGATCCTGGGCATCGACGTGGTGGCAGGAGGCAAAGAGCGGGCCGACTCGGTCGAAAACGCCATCGCCCGGCTCAAGCCCGAGGCCGAGTACATCGCCATCCACGACGCGGCCCGGCCGTGCATTGCCGACGAATGGATCACGAAGGTCTTCGAAGCGGCCGAAAAGAGCGGCGCCGCCATTCTGGGTGTGCCGGTCGCGTCGACGCTGAAGCGGGTCAAGGACGGTTCGACGATCGTGGAAACCGTCCCGCGTGAAGGGCTGTGGGAGGCCCAGACTCCGCAAGTCTTTCGCCGCAACATCTTGATCGAGGCCTATGGCCGCCGCGGCGGCTTTCAAGCGACTGACGATTCACAACTGGTCGAGCGCATAGGCAAGCCCGTCACGGTCGTCCGCGGCTCGCCGGTGAATCTAAAGATCAGCACCAAAGAAGACCTGCGGCTTGCCGAACAGGCCCTGCGGGCGCTGCCGAAGCCAAAATTCCAGGGCCCCGCGCACCCGTTCGCCGGCGACGACATGTGGCGGTAGGGGAAAAAGATGAATGCAGAATGAGGAATGATGAACACTAGACGCTCGCGAGCGCTAGTGTAATTTATTCATCATTTATAATTCATCATTCTGCATTTTCCTCATTTGCCCATTGCACGGTGGCCGCGATCAGCTTCGCACGGCGGTCGGCCTGCAGGCTCTTTATGAACTCCTCCGCGTCGTCGCCGTAAGCCCGCAACGCGTACTGGTACATGACCAGCCCGTTGTCCTGTGTCGGACGATATAGAAATATGTTGAACTCGGCGAAAGAACCATCCTCGGGCCAGATAATAAAGTCGAGCAAGACGTCGTCAGAAGTCTCGTTTTCGAGCAGCTCGAAATTCGCAGGGGGCTTGCGTTGTTGCAGCTGGCGTACGACCGCCCCCGCCAGTGCCTTGGGGTCGTCCAATTTCGCGTAGTGCCGCACGGCGGCCAGCTGCGTCCATGTTTCCAGCGTTTGTTCCGCGGGGATAAACTCCTTGATCGTGTCGCCGTCCGTCTCCCCTTCGAACGCCAGGGTCAGCGTTTCACCGTCGACCTGAATCGTTTCCTGCGAGCTGGTTTCGCTGACGACCGCATTGTCCTCGGTCTGTGAATCGTCGGCCGCGTGAATGGTACCCACACCGCAGAACGAGATTGCCAGAAAAAGGCCGAGTAGACGCATCACATACCCCCTGCGGAAAAGTTGCGCTAGAGCAGATTCCTCAGGCAAGCTTACTTCACGACCAGCCGGGGCCGCGGACGAGCCGGGTACGACGCCTTTGCAGCCGGGCAAAAGGCTTTACCATAGGGGGCTTCGGGCGGCGGGCGCGGGAGAACTTAGGCCGTTCGCGGGCCTCTCCCGGCGGACGCTCTAGGCTCGTTCCGGCCGGCCCGGGTAGGATGCCGCCGCCCACGGCGTCGATTGAGGGTGCCGCTGTCGGACTCAAGAATCAGGAAACTTCCGTGCAAGACATCGTCGCCGAACTCACCTGGCGTGGATTGATTCACCAGACCACGGACGAGGCCCAACTGCAGCGCCGCCTCAACGAGCATCCGACCGTGGTCTACGCCGGCTTCGACCCAACGGCCGATAGCTTGCACGTTGGCCACCTGGTGGCGCTAACCATGCTGCGCCGCTTTCAACAAGCCGGGCATCGCCCGATCGCGCTCGTCGGCGGCGCGACCGGCATGATCGGGGACCCCAGCGGCAAAAGCGAAGAACGCAACCTCTTGTCGCTCGCGGCGCTGGAACACAACGTGGCCGCGATGCAAAACCAAATGCGGGCGTTTCTCGATTTCGGCAACGGCCCCGCGGGCGCCCTGCTGGTCAACAATTACGACTGGATGCGCAACTTCAGCTATCTCGATTTCCTCCGCGACGTCGGCAAGAACTTTCCAGTCAATGTCATGCTGGCCAAGGATTCGGTGCGCAGCCGCTTGGAACGCAGCGACAGCGGGCTGAGCTTCACCGAATTCAGCTACATGCTGCTGCAAGCGTACGATTTCGTGTACCTCAATCGCCAGCACGGGTGCGAGCTGCAAATCGGCGGCAGCGATCAGTGGGGCAATATCACGGCCGGCATCGATCTCGCGCGGCGCTTGCACGCGGTGCAACTCTACGGCATCACCTGCCCGCTGCTCACGAAGAGCGACGGCTCGAAGATGGGCAAGACCGAGTCGGGCGCCTTGTGGCTATCGCCGGAGCGGACGAGTCCCTACCGCTTCTATCAGTATTGGATCAATGTCGATGATGCCGACGCGGGCAAATGCCTGCGCTTCTTCACCGATCTCTCGCGCGGCGAAATCGAAGCGCTCGACGCAGCCCGCGCGGCCGATCCCGGCAAACGTGAGAGCCAGCGTCGCCTGGCCGAAGAAATCACGCGCCTGGTACATGGTGAAGCAGGCCTGGCCAAGGCCCGCCGCGCAAGCGAAATCCTTTTTGGCGCCGAAATCGCCTCGCTCTCGGATGCCGAGTTGGCCGAAATCTTTGCCGACGTTCCCAGCCAGCAACTGGCCCGCGAGGCCTTGGCGGCTGGCTTGAACATCGTCGACGCCTTCGTCGCCGCTGGTTTATCCAAAAGCAAGGGGGAAGCGCGTCGCACGATCACTCAAGGAGGAGGGTATGTCAATAATCGGCGTGTCGCATCGCCCGACGTCGCGCTGACGCCAGCGGACCTTGCCAGCGAAACGGTGCTAGTACTGCGGTCGGGCAAAAAGAGCTATGCGCTGCTGCGTTTCGGCGGCTAATACGGTCTTTCCGCGCTCGTCATCGTGGGACCGCTGGCTCCCGCATTGACCTGTTTTCCCCCCGCGCGTACTATTCGGCCGCGTTCAGGGGGCGAAGAGTTTCCGCAGCGTGTCATTCTCCGTGGGATCACCCGACCCCACGGCCCACCGCTCTTCTTTTTTTGATCGCCTGGACGTGACAATTCTCTGCTGTAAAAGCCGTTTTGCCGTCATCGCGACCAGCGCGGCCTTGGCCGTGGTCGTATGTGTGGTCGGCGCCTGGTTGGCGTTATCGCACGTGCCCCGCTTTTATCGGCACGCGCTGGATACGGAAGAAGTGCGCTTGCGCCAGGGGAACGATGAATTGTTGGAATGCGCCACGGCGCTGGTGAACACGGTGCGCCATCTCGGCGAGTGGTACGTCGTGCTGACCGAAGAACAAGTCAACGGCTGGTTGGCGATCGATCTCGCCCAGAATCACCGTGAATTGTTGCCGGAAAACGTGGTCGACATTCGCGCGCATTTTGAAAATGATTGCGCCATGATCGCTTGCAGCTACCGCTATCCTGGGCTGTCGACCATTGTCTCGGCCAAAGTGGATGTCTACCTGGCGGAACCGCACGTAATCGCCCTGCGCATTCATGGCGCGCGGGCCGGCGCCATCCCCGTGCCGATCACGCCGCTAGTCGAGACGATCGGGCAAGTGGCGGAAAAGCTCAACTTGCGCGTCGAATGGCGCCAGGCGCACGGCGATCCTGTGGCCTTGGTGACTCTGCCCGAGACTCATCGAGAGTCGACGATCTATCGACTGGACGTGGTGCAGTTGCGAGAAGCGGCCATCTATTTGGCTGGCCGCACGGAAAGTCTTTCCACGCCCACGGTCGAACCTCAAACGGATGTGGCGCAGCGGCCGGACGAGAATCGA